>JAXHTS010000018.1 GCA_034190085.1 Spirochaetota bacterium | reverse complement strand
TACAGTATGCTTCCCATGATTTCAGAAAAGTAATAACTGAGTATAAAATGATTCAGAGTATGAGCCGTAAAGGAGACTGCTGGGATAATGCATGTGCTGAAAGTTTTTTCTCAACTTTAAAAATGGAAGAGGTATTTCATAAAAGATATAAAACGAGAGATGAAGCACGGCTTGCTATTTTTGAATACATTTCTGTATTCTATAATAGACAGAGAATTCATTCTTTTCTTGACTATAAAAGTCCGGAAGAATATGAGTCATCTAATTCAATAATTAAATAAGTTGCTTAACTATGTGTCCGTAATTGCAGGGCAAGCACAGGCTAAATACAACAAGCTAAATTCGAGTTACGATTGAGCCTGTGCCAAGACACATCCATGCTAGACCGATTGTCAAAGGTATGTATCATAGAACAACTACTAACCAGTCATTGGATCCGACTGCACTAGCAGGGTTGATTGACACGAGTTCAGCGGCCAAGTTGAGTTTTACGTAGGTCGAGCGTATTCTTGACAGCACCGTACAGCGGGCTCAATTCGGACGTTATGATGTAATGAAGGATTCCTCGCATGAAAGAAATTGTACTTGTTTTATTAGGTTTCATTTTTGCAGTCATCCCGCAATGGTTTGATCGAAAAAGAAAATTGAAGGGCCATTTCTGTGCCATCCGCGCAGAATCGGAGCTCTGCAGAGAAAGAGCAGAAATATTCCTCAGGGACCGAATTCTATTACCCTTATACCGCATGCCTCTTACGGCATATAAAGTATCGGTGCCAATCCTTCTGACTGAAAGTGCCTTATCGGAGAAAGAAGCGATCACACTGGCGAGGTTTTACTGTCAAGCTGAGGACATCAATCGTGGCCTGGATAATGCTGTAGCTGTTATCAATGATAAAGATGCACTACAGCGAGAATATTCAAGACTAATTCTTAAGTGCCAGACTTTGGTTGGACCCTCAGAAACCCAAACACCATTATTTGATTCGACTAAAAAGCTTTTAGACGGCAAAATTAAAACACCATGGTGGAAATATTAGTAGCACCTAATCTCGTCACATCAGCCGAACTCGTAAACTCGATGGCTGAGCGACCCATTAGACTCTCACTGAGTATCAATCGAAATGAAAAAGTTAAAGCTTTATTTATATTATAGAAACTTCAGTTTGGAATTTCTATTTTGCAGATGATGCCCCAGAAAAAAGGAAATTTTGTTGTTTACATCTCTCAAATTGTATTCGATGAGATTGAAAGAGCTTCAGAAGAAAAACGAATAATATTGGAATCTTAAATCGAAAAGTTTACTCCTTTTGAACTTGAGATAACACTAGAGGCATAATTGCTTGCAGATATATATAATTGAAGTCGCTTTACTCAAGCATGAATTGATGATTCAATTCATGCAGCAGTTGCTTCTATCAATGAGATGGATGCTCTCGTCAGTTGGAATTTAAGAAGATATGGAAAAAATTAACGGGATTAATCTATAAGAGGGTGTTCCAAGCGGTTAGAAATTATTACATCAATGGCGGTATCAACAGATGACGATGAAATATGACAATTCATTATTGGAAGTGTGGAAATGGAAAGAAGAAGTAAGTAAATATTATAGCGCTTTATCAATTAAAGAAGGATTCGAAAAAATACAAGAAAACACAAAAAGAAGAATGAAATATAAAATAATGGACAGAAATATCAATACGCATTAACAATGCTATAAATACGGACGAGAAATGGTGATAGATATGATGTTTGAATTTCAGGGTAATTCTCCACAGGTTCATGATAGTTGTTACATCGCTCCAAATTCCACTCTGGTAGGCAACTTAACCTTAGCCGAGGAGTGCATTGTGCTCTTTGGGGCAGTGCTAAGGGCGGATATGGGGAGCATAATCATTGGCCCTAAATGCTGTATTCAGGAAAATGCTGTTATTCATGCCGCAAACGAGGAGATAAGATTTGAGGGTGAAAGTATTATCGGTTATGGTAGCATTGTTCATGGAGGGATAATTGGAAGAAGCGCCTTCATAGGAGCTGGAACAGTATTATTACAGGGTGTTAAAATAGGAGAGGAATCAATTATAGCCGCAGGTTCAGTAGTGCTTATGGGAATGGAGGTGCCGCCTCGTTCATTAGTAACTGGTGTTCCAGGTAAAGTAGTTAGAGAACTCAGTGATTCAGATATCCAAATGCTAAATAAAATTCCGGTTCAGGGCTATCAGATGTTGCGAAATGAATACAAAAAGGATGGCATTTTGAGAGAGATATGATCCCTTCATATTCCAATCATGCCATTGTACTCATTTTATATCAATTTTTTGAAATTTGAGCGCCCGTTTTAAGGCGTAAACAACTTTATTACTCATACTTAAACCCAGCTTCAAAAGAATTATGCCCACATAAGAATATACTGAGTAAAGCAATAATATGTTTTGCAATCAATTTACATTATTCAAACAATTTCTTTATAATTAATTTACAATCAATAAACATATTGACCAAAAATGTTGTATTTTCATGAAATGATATAGTAATTGAAAGTAGGTATTGTATCAATAATCATAATGGGTGAACATTCTATCAAGGATACTATTTAGAGCGCAAATGTGGGATGAAGAAGTATCTGCGATAATAAAGCTTTTAAGTATTAACAATTGATGTCAAAATGAAGGCATGTCATTACAATAAATTTTTGAATTATTTGAGAAAGAAATATTCTAACCAAAATATAGTTGATCTAACGACCAGACAATTATTCTTCATTATTGCCTTTTTTTGTATTTTTATTCTATTACTTATTATGTTATTCCTTTTTAAGGAAGGTTTGCCTATCTTCAGAGAGGTTAGTCCCACGGATTTTATCTTTGGGTTCAGTTGGTATCCCACAAGTGAATATGAAAGATTCGGTGTTTTCCCATTGATTGTGGCATCAATTTCCGTTACAATTTTGGCTACAATCATTGCTGTACCCTTAAGTCTTTCTATCGCCATTTATCTGTCTCAGCTTGCCAGTTCCCTTGCCAGGGAGTTAATAAAGCCGACAATTGAGTTAATAGCCTCAATTCCATCTGTCATTATTGGTTTTTTGGGGATGGTGGTTGTGGCGCCCTTTCTTCAAAGAAACTTTGATATTGATACAGGGCTTAATCTTTTAAACGCCTCTATTATGCTCAGCTTTATGGCCATTCCTACCATATGTAGTATATCAGAGGATGCCCTTTCCTTTGTGCCAACATCCCTTAAAGAGGCGTCATATGCCCTGGGAGCAAATAGATGGCAGACAATATTTCATATTATAATTCCTGCATCATTATCTGGAATATGGACAGCGATAATACTTGGGATATCCAGGGTTATCGGGGAGACAATGGTTGTGCTTATGGTTGCCGGAGGAGCTGCAATAATACCAAAATCGGTGTTCGATCCTGTTAGGCCTCTGACATCAAACATAGCTGCAGAGATGGCTGAGGCGCCGGTCTTCAGTTCGCATTATCATGCCCTCTTTGCCATTGGAATACTGCTCTTCATCATTACTTTTATATTCAATATAACCGCTGACTATTTATCTAATAAGTATAAATTTCAAAATGATTGAAAATGTTGACCATTATTAAACGACAAACTAAATTATTGAAAAGCCCGGAAATAGTCGAAAAGGTAATATTTTTTTGTACTAGATTATTATCTTTTTTTGTTATTATTGTTCTTTTATTCTTTATAGGCTATGTCTTTAAGATGGGATTTTCAGCTCTAAGCTGGGAATTTATAACTGCTATGCCCAGAAATGAGATGACCGAGGGTGGCATATGGTCTGCGATAGTTGGAACCTTTTACCTTTTATTGGGATCGTCCCTTTTGTCAATTCCTGTGGGAGTAATAACCGCCCTTTATCTTACTGAATATGCAACAAATAAAAAAATTGTTAGGATAATAAGGCTTGGTGTAAACAATCTTGCCGGAGTTCCGTCGGTTGTTTTCGGTCTTTTCGGGCTTAGTATATTTGTTATATTTCTGGACTTTGGTACTTCCATACTATCCGGATCCTTAACGCTTGGAGTATTAAATCTGCCTATTATCATTCGTTCTACTGAAGAGGCTTTAATGATAGTACCTAATACTTATAGAGAGGCCTCCTTATCATTGGGAGCTAACAGATGGCAGACTATCTATAAAATTGTGCTACCCAATGCAATTCAGGGAATCCTGACAGGGATTATTCTCTCACTTGGTCGGGCTGCAGGTGAGACAGCACCAATAATGTTTACTGCTGCTGCTTTTTTTACTCCCAACCTGCCAAGCTCAATCTTTCATGAGGTAATGGCTCTTCCATATCATATCTATGTTATGGCCACATCTGGTACGCATATTCAGGAAACCCGGGATATGCAGTATGGCGCTGCGATTGTATTGATCGCTTTAGTGTTGATGCTCAATATAACTGCCCTAATTATAAGATATAGATACAGGAAAAAAGTATAAACCGGAGACACACCCCATTGCTTAACAATAGAATAAACGTGAATAGTACATTCTCATTCAATTTTTCCTATAAGTTAGTAGGGGCGAAGGGCCCTTCGCCCCTACATCGATTTTTGGCTTTTAACTTAAATCCTTGAATCTTTTATTCCGAGGTAGAATCTCTTGGAATTTCTATTTTATTGAATTGTTATATTTTTAAGATAAATTTCGTTCCATGCGCATTTGAAGAGACAGATACCTCCCAGTTTAATAGACTAATCGCATGCTTTACAATTGATAATCCAAGACCAGTTCCTCCAGAAGATCTAGATCTGCTTTTATCCACCCTGTAAAATCTTTCAAATATCCTGTCAATTGAATCTTCAGGAATGCCTATACCAGTGTCCGATATGGTGATAATTTTTTGTTTATCAAATCTTTCAGCATCAATGTGAATTTTCCCATTCCTGTTGTTGTAATTGATTGCATTGTCAATAAGATTAAAGAATATTTCTTCAATTAGAAATCTGTTGCCTGTTATATTTTGATTCAGTATATCAATAGAGTTGGTAATAGTAATGTCCTTTGATCCGGCCTTTGATGATAGAATCTCAATACAGTTAAGTATGATTTCTTGTATATTTATCTTCTCAAGCTGAATACTCTGCATGGTCTCGAGCATGTTTAGTTTAATCATATCATTTATTATTGAATTTTGCCTATCAATATTTAGCATTGCCTTTTCAATAAACTCCCTGCATTGAGTGGGATCATGCAGATGATCTTTAATAGTTTCAAGATATCCTCTGATAATAGCGATTGGTGTTTTTAACTCATGAGAGAGATTCCCTACAAGATCAGTCTTTAATTGATCCATTTTCTTTTTTTCTGTTACATCATATAGAACAACCAGTATACCCTGTATGGTTTTTTCTTCTTTTATCGGTTTTATTAAGACATCGCAAATCTTTCCATTGTATAGAGTCTCTTCAAAATGTATCTGCTCCCCAATATTCAATGAATGTTCAATCTTGATATTTAATTCGCTACCTCGTATTACCTCAAAATAAACCTTCCCGATTGCATTCATTCCTATGTCAAGAATAGAAATAAATGCGTAATTACACAATATAATTCTTTTATTATTATCAATAACAGCTATTCCATCATTTATGCTTTCAATTGTAATTTTCAGTTTGTTCTGTTCCAGAATAAGGTTGTTCATCTCGCTAACAACTATATCTGCAACCCTATTCAAGGATTTCTGAAGTGTCCCGATTTCGTCATCAGCATAATTTAGTATTCTTCTTGAATAATCACCTTTCGAAAAATGCTCTGAGAAATCTATTGTTTCCTCAATTGGTCTTGTTATCTTTCCAGATATAAAAGCTATTATTATGGCTGCTATAGCGATAATAAACAAACTGAATATTATTATCATTCTTTGAAGCTTTGACAAACTCTCTTCAATTTCGTAAAGCGGTTTTGAAAGCCTAATAACAAAATATTCGTAGTTTAATGCGATGTAAAGCATATCAATCTTTAGAGTGCTGCTGTAGCGTATGCTCTCGCCGATTCCTGAAGATATTGAATTTTTTATTTCAATTCTGTATTTGTGATTACCGAGCACACTCACATCATCAACATCAGAGTCGGCAATTACAACTCCACTATGATCGACAATAGTGACTCTCAAGTCGATTATCTGTGAAATCTTAGATATGAGATTATCAATCTCTCTTTGGGGATGGGTAAGCAGATCAGTTCTCTCATCCATAAAGAGCTGGATAAATTTTATCTTCTCTTTCATATCTCTTTTAATTATATTTAGATGAGTTTCATAGACGAGATTGTTAAAAAAGAGAAGGATAAGACAAACCAAAAGCGCAATGAGTAATGTAAAGTAGATTTTTATTTTACTGCTAATCTTTTTCAACATGTTGTTCAGGGTTGATAAATATTATAAGCTGCTGATTTATTAATCGCTTCTAAAATAGTCAATATTCCCAGTCAGTGGTTGGGATTAAGTCACATCCTATGTCATTAATTGAGAACATATTTTTATTATTGTACTATATAATTTTTGTTATAGTATTAACAGAATTATTATTCTTTTATACCATAACCAACACCAGAAAAGGTCGAAATGATGTTTTTATATTTTCCAAGTTTTTTTCGAAGATTCATCACATGGACATCTATAGTTCTGTCAACAACATATACATCTTTGCCTCTAATATGATCTATAATATTGTCTCTTGTGAAAATTTTTTGTGGATATTTTAGAAAGAGATGCAGAAGCTCAAATTCGGTTTTAGTTAGTGATACGTTTTTGCCCTCAACTCTTAATACAAATTTGTCAGGAAAGAGTTCAATGCCCTTAAATCTCAATGAATTAGTATTTGGATTCGAATTATTATCACCTACTCGTCGTAAAACAGCCTTTACTCTTGAGACGAGTTCCTTAATGCTAAATGGTTTTGTTACATAGTCGTCACCTCCCAACTCAAGACCAAGTATCTTATTGAATTCCTCGGACTTTGCTGATAGAAATATTATTGGGATATATTTATAATCTTTTGAAAATCTGATATGCTTACAGAATTCATATCCATCCATGCCATTCATCATAATATCCAGGATAATCAGATCCGGAGTTTCCTTTTCTATTGCTTTTAATGCATCTTCTCCGCTGGAAAAGCAAAAGGCATTATAGCCTTCCTTGACTATATTAATGCTTACGATTTCCAGTATGTCTTTTTCGTCATCTATAATAAATATATTTTGTTTCATAGGTTTCACTATCTATTATTTTTCAAAATGCCTAACATCAACACCCTTTATATAATAGATTGCCCTTTCTGCTATGTTTGTTGCATGATCACCGATTCTTTCGAGAGCCTTTGCTGCCATTATCAATCCAAGCGCTTCTGAAATTGTGCGTGGATTTTCTGCCATAAATGAAAAGAGTTCTCTGTAAATCTGAAGGTTCAAGGCATCAATATCCTTGTCTTTTTCAATAATACACTTTGCCTTATTCTCATCCATTTCGCTTATCGATATAAAGGAATCCTTTATCATTTCAATACATAGGTTTGCCATCCTGGGTATGTCAATTAGGGGTTTTAGAGTTGGTTTGCCATTAAGCTTTATAGTCTCTTTTGCTATGTTCACAGCAAGATCGCCAATTCTCTCCACGTCGGTATTTATTTTAAGCATAGCAAGCACAAACCTGAGATGAATAGCAGCTGGCTGTTTTGTTACGAGAATTCTTATACAGTCATCATCAATTGTAATTTCGAGTTTGTCAAGCTGTGAATCGTCCCTTATAACCTCTTCTGCCAGTTTAATGTCAGATCCCTTTAAAGAGTTAACAGATTTTAAGATAGCTTCTATAGCAAGATCCTGCATCTCAAATATTTTAAATTTAACTTCCTCTAATTCCCTTTCCAAATGAGTGATCATAATGTCCTCCATTCGACTGCGCCTTAGGCTATAACATATGAATTATTATATCTTATAAATGCTGATTGTTATACAGATTAAGGCAACAACAGATGTCGACCAGCTTACCCAAATTTTCCTGTGATATAATTTTCAGTCATCTCCTTATTCGGTTTCGTAAATATTGTGTCAGTCTCCTCTACTTCAATAAGGCTGCCCAAATAAAAAAATGCAGTATAATCACTAACCCTGGCAGCTTGTTGCATATTATGTGTAACTATTACTATGGTATATAATTTTTTTAAATCCTGAATCAATTCCTCAATTTTTTGAGTTGATATGGGATCTAATGCTGAGGCAGGTTCATCCATTAGGATTATTTCAGGTTCAATGGCAATTGTCCGTGCAATGCAGAGTCTCTGCTGCTGGCCACCAGAAAGGCTTAAGGCTGAATCCTTTAACCTGTCCTTGACCTCATCCCAAAGGGCGGCTTTCACTAATGAATTTTCGACTATTCTCTCAATATCGTATCTATTTTTTATCCCCTTAATTTTTAAACCATAGGCGATATTATCGAAAATTGATTTGGGGAAGGGATTTGATTTTTGAAACACCATTCCAACCCTTCTCCGCAAACGAATAACGTCATATTTAGGGCAATATATGGATTCCTTATCAATTAATATGTCGCCTTCAACTTTGGTATTTGCAATAATATCATTCATCCTGTTAATACATCGCAGAAATGTTGATTTACCACATCCAGAGGGACCTATTAGCGCTAACACACTGTTTTTCTTTACTCTCAATGAAACATTTTTTATCGCTATTGTTTCACCATAATAAAAGGTTAGATCTTTTACTTCAATTTTGTCCGCAATTTGATTCAATATCTATCACCTTAAATTTGTTACTTATAAAAGTGTAAAGCGCTAAAATTCCCAATGACGAGAATCTTCTAAATATATAAAATTGTTAATACTATTATCATTTAAATTTTATAGCCCGTCTCAGTTAATAGATGTTCATTATTTATTGAATATTTATAAAAATATTGTAAAGATTTTGTTAATTTTTATCATTATTTGTAAACCTCATAGGATGAGATGAAAACATATAAATCATTTATTTTTTCTTTATAATTTCTTAATATCATTTCTTTAAATATTTTAACAAAAATTTAATATTTTACTCGAATTAAACATTTAATTTAAATGTATAATATATTCAAGTTGAGTTTATAAAAAAAAATAAATAAGGAGAATTTTTCTATGAAAGTAAATTTACGAAAATTTTATTTTATCACATTTATTTCGATTATTACACTTTCAATTGCAATTGTATTAAGTGGTTGCTCAAGGGATAAAGTTAATAAGGTAATAATTAAGGGATCGACAACTGTTCTTCCTATAACAATGAAGATAACAGAAGAGTATGCTAAGATCGAAAAGGACTTGGTTATTTCAGTGGAAGGAAGCGGTTCAGGAAATGGGATCAAGGCATTGATTGACGGAAATTGTGATATTGCAAACTCCTCAAGAGAGATGAAACCCAAAGAGTTGAAACTAGCTAAAACAAAGGGAATTGATGTTAGGGAGATAGCCATTGCATATGACATGATAGTGCCTGTTGTTCACCCATCCAATCCTATCAATAACATCAAGATGAATCAATTAAAGGCTATTTATGCGGGTGATATCAGCAACTGGAAGGATATTGGAGGCAAGGATGATAAAGCTGTTGTAGTATCACGGGATACAAGCTCTGGTACCTATGAGATATGGCATAAGAAGGTTATGAAAAAGATGGACACTAGAAAGGACTCTCTGCTTCAAGCATCAAATGGCGCTATTATCACCACTGTCTCTCAAAATAAGAGAGCAATTGGGTACATTGGATATGGTTACTTAAACAACACCGTTAAGGCATTAAGGGTTAATGGAATAGAAGGTACAATAGAGAATGGCAAGTCCGGCAAATATCCAATATCGAGAAAACTCTATATATATGTAAACAATGCCGCTATTTCAGAAGATACAAAGAAGTTTATAGACTTTATTCTTGGAAGCCAAGGACAAAAATTAGTAAAAGAAGCTGGATTTATTCCTTTATAATACACAGATTTAGAATGTTTTTTTAGTCATGAAGTGAATAAATGTTTGTAATCTCGTTTAATCGACAATGAATGTCGATATTCTTCACAATTTAAAAACGAGGTTACAAACTGGATGTTAAAGAATGAAAAGAAGATTCAAACCAATTTTATTGAGATAAGGAAAAGTAAATTGAAGATAATCAAAAGTTGGGGATTCATACCACCTTATAATAATATTCTGAAGAGTCCATTGAAAGAAATTATTGACGAAGAATTTTATGATCAGAGGAATTAAAGGCTGATAGATTATCTGGTATAATAATACTTATTTAATAGTTCAGATAATATCTGGCACTCTGATAATAATTCACCTTTTATACTTATTATAATTCTCAAAATTTTAATCATCAGGAAATTCGTTTTTTAATTATTCTTTTTTGGATTTCCTTTCTGTATAATAAAAAGTATAATAAGAATATTATTCCTAAAGAACTGAACAATATCGTTCCATTATTATGCTTTAGTATATAGAGTATATAAGCAAAGAAAAAAGAGAGGAGAGATAGAATAAGGCTTATCCCCCTGTTAATTGATGATTGTATATTTAAGAGACTTTCATTGATTCCATCCTGTTCTACCCTTAATACAAGATTTCTTTTCTCAATTCTTCCTATAATTCTATTAATCCTTTTGGGGAATATAATAACATCTTTAATATTGCCCTTGGCCTGTTCATATATTCTATTTGCCATTTCTAAGAAATTTCTTTCAAGGATTCTTCTGAAATATGGTCTAAGTTCATTATATATATTCATATCCGGGTATAATAGTGCAATTATACCGGCTAGGGTTCCAACAGTTTTTCCGATATATGAAAACTCGGCTGGGAATGTGATGGAGTTACTATACATGATCTCTACAAGATCGTCTAAAATTGGTGAGATATCTATAGCTAAGATAGACTCTCTTTCCAGTTTAACTGAAGGTAATATTGTATCAAGGAAAAACTGCACAATAGGCAAAAATGTATAGATATTCGTACCTTTTTTAAAAAAGTTCAAGTCATCTAAGATATTTAAGATTACTTCATAGTCCTTATTCAATGTCGCTAACAAGCCAGTATATATGCTTGAACTCATCTTCTCTGTTAACTCTCCAGTCATGCCGAAATCAATCAATGCAATGCAGTTATTATCGAGCACCAGAATATTTCCCGGATGTGGATCATAGTGAATGAGTCTAATAAATAAAAATTGTTCCAGATATATTTCTATCAATCTTCTCGTAAGTATTTTAGGATCGTTGTTTCTCTTTGACCATCTCTCTATTTCTGTTATTTTATCACCTTCTATATATTCCATGACGATTATTCTATCAGTACAAAATTCATCATAGATTGTAGGTATCTTAATAAAATTATATTTATCAAAAGCCTTCTTGAACCTTATCGCATTATGCGCTTCTCTTCTAAAATTAAGTTCATCGCCAGTGACGAGGGTAAATTGTTCCATAATACCCTCGATGTCCATCCTATCTCGTATGAAGCTAAAGTTAGAAAAGAGAGAAAACACTATTTGAAGAATGGCAAGATCAGTATCAAATATTTTCTCAATTGCTGGTTTTAATATCTTTAATACGACAATTGTATCATCATTTAGTATAGCTCGATGGACTTGTCCCAATGAGGCGGAGGCTATTGGTATCCTTTCAATTGTTTTGAATATAGTCTTGTAATCCCTATATTCCTGTTCAATTATCTTCTCAATTTCTTTAAAATCAATAGATGGAACTTCGTCCTGAAGTGGAGTGAGAATTTCAATATAGGGGGAGGGGAAAAAATCCCTTCTTGAGCTTATGAACTGACAAAGTTTTATTAATACACCTTCCAGTGATAGAGCAAGATTATAAAGCTCAGTCGCCCTTTTTTTGTGAGATTTTTCCATTTTAGGGAGTGCATAATTAAATCCCCTTTTGCGAATCAGTCTGTATTCTTTATGAAAATCAATGAATATCTTAAAGAATAACCATGCAACCCGAAGGAATCTCTTTTGGATTTTCATCTAATAATTTAGCAATAGTCTATTTCTCTTTCATAAGCTTATCTAACTTTTTATCTATATCGGATACTATATTCTTCATATCATCGATCTCCGCTTTGGTAGCAAGGCCAGCTTTGTTTGCTATTTCAGAGAGTCTATCCTTTGCCTTTTGTATCTCTTCAGCATGTTTTGATGTAAAATCCTCCTGCTTTTCTCTTATTTTCTCATAAAACATACTGAATCTCTCTTCTCTTCTTTTTTTAATTTCTTCTGCTTTTCTTTCAATTTCATCACCAGCAGCAAAGAGTAAAACCGCTAAATCTTTAATTATGCTATTCATAAATATGCTCCTTATTTGAAAGTGTGAAATAATGCGATATCCTGCTCATTTATTAGACAATAACTAATCCTGCAAAAGCCACACCTAAGATATTTTGGAATATACATAATACATAAAGATGTAAAAATCTACCATCAGCTAAGCTAATATTATGTGTATTTCCATCCTTTCTTTTATCGCTAAACAGGGTGACACGATATAATACGCAACCATTGCAGAGGAACTGATCAATATTCTATAATATATATTCACAATTATATTGAGTTTATAGAAGCAATTATTGTAAATGTCAAGCCAAGAATTGATAAAAAAAGAATTAGTATTTCTGGATTGAAGACATTACTTATAGAGCTGATCAAGATTAGGGCGCTTTGACTGATATTGATTGAGAATTTATATATAAACATATAAAAAAAAGGTAAAATTGTTGAAAGATATCGGATGAAAATATATTATGTGGCATAATCTAATAAATTATCAGTGAGATAATCAAAAATGAGATTATGGAATTTCATAAATATCATTTTACTGCTCACACTCTTTTGTAAATCAAAGATAAGCTCAGAGGTTAGGCAATCTGCTTTAGCTGGAAGATGGTATTCAGCTAATTCATCAAAGCTTGCATCCACAATTGATGATCTTATTACAGACATTGATAGAAAAAAAACGTTATCAAATCCACTGCTTCTAATTCTACCTCATGCCGGTTATATATATTCCGGGAGTGTAGCGGCTAGGGGATATGATTTAGTTAAACGGTTATCTCCTGAAATTATTGTAATTATTGCTCCATCTCATTATAGCCACTTTCATGGATGCTCCATCCTGCCTGTTGATTTCTATGAGACACCGCTAGGCAGGGTAAGGGTTGCAAAGAGCATAGTCAATAAGCTATTGTATGGACCCCTATTCCAAACAAACAGGGCTGCGCACAGACAAGAGCATTCAATTGAGATTCATATCCCCTTCTTGCAGCGAATATATAGGGATAGACTGAGGTCGGATATCGAAATTATCCCTATACTTGTAGGCAATATAACCAGAGATGATTCTGTTAAAATTTCAAGCTCAATTGTAAGGGCAATCAAGGATAAAAGGCGTCCACTCATCATAGTGAGTTCAGATTTCACTCATTATGGCGATAGATTTGATTATCTTCCCTTTAGGAGCAATAATCAGGACATACTCAGAAAAAAGATTAGGGATTTAGATTTTGGCGCTGTTAAACACATAATAAACAAGGATTTAGACAACTTTTGTTCCTATGTGAATAAAACAGGTATTACAGCCTGTGGTAGGAATGCGATAAAAATTGCTTTAGCCCTACCTATTAGGGATTTTAAGGCTGAGGTCATATCTTACGATACATCTGGCAATATTACAGGTGACTATAATAATTCAGTAAGTTATGTGTCAATCTGTTATAGTGGTACAATCTTAAAAGGTAATGAGGAGGGACAAATTATAAAAAACGAGGATTTTCAACTCACGGATAAAGATAAGAGATATCTACTATATATTGCACGAAAAAATATTGAATCAGTGCTGCATAAGAATAAAAATCTTGAAATCCAATCTGATAATGTGCCAAAGAACTGTCGTAATGAAACTGGTGTTTTCGTTACTCTAAAAAAGAAGGGCAATCTAAGGGGATGCATTGGGTATGTATTAGGTATTAAACCCTTAAACAAGGCGGTAATCGAAAATTCATATAACGCGGCATTTAGAGATCCACGATTCTCGCCTTTAGATAAAGCAGAATTCAATGATATTGAGATTGAAATATCGGTGTTGACTAAACCTCAAATTGTGGAGTCTATTGATGAAATTAAGGTTGGAAGGGATGGACTCATCATTGAGAAGGGGCATCGTAAGGGGCTTTTGCTTCCGCAGGTACCTGTGGAATGGAACTGGAATAGAGAGGAATTTTTGATTCACACCTGTAGAAAGTCAGGTCTTCCCGATTATGCATGGAAATATGGAGCACAGATTTATAGATTTCAGGCAATCGTTTTTAGCGAAGGCGACCTATGATTTATAATGAAATAAGTAGAAAGGAATTGTTAAGTAGGGGTTGTAATACTCTATGTAGCTTAATTATTGGAGGTTCAATACTCTATTCATATAAGGGGGATCCCCTCTTTTCTCTATCAAGGGATGAGGGTGGTTTTAAAAGAATCGCCTCGCATTGGAAAGCGATAAATAAGGATAGGGTTCTTTGCCAACTCTGCCCTAATGAATGCCTATTAGATGTTGGGGAGAGGGGAGTATGCAGGGTACGGGAAAATATCAATGGCAAGCTTTATTCACTCGTTTACTCTCGTATTGCTGCAATTCACATGGATCCGATAGAGAAGAAACCGCTTAACCATTTTCTTCCGGGATCGATGGCCCTCTCCCTTGCCACAGCAGGATGCAACCTTTCGTGTAAATTCTGTCAGAATTGGCAGCTATCTCAATCAAAACCTGAAGATTTAGACGCAATTAGAATAATCCCCAAAGATATAGTAAAGAGGGCTAAATCCTTAAAATCTAATGTAATTGCCTTTACTTACAATGAACCTACTGTTCAATTCGAATATATTACTGAAACATCCAACATAACAAAGGGCATGGGCATTAAATCCGTTATTATCTCCAATGGTTACATTAAACCGAAAGCCAGTAGAGAATTATTAAAAAATCTTGATGGTGTTAAGATTGACCTCAAGGCCTTCAATTCAAAATTTTATAGAGATATCTGTGGTGGTCATCTTACAGATGTATTGAAAAATCTCGAAACAGTGCGTTCATCAGGTAAGTGGCTTGAGACTGTAACATTGGTGATCCCCAATCAAAACGACTCTCCTAAAGATATTAGAAATATGGCCAGATGGGTAAAGAGCAATATCTCTCAGGATGTGCCAATGCACTTTACAAGGTTTCATTCAATGTATCTCCTGAAAAATCTTCCCCCAACACCTGTAAAGACCCTTGAGAGATGCAGGGGAATAGCGAAATCAGAGGGTATAAGATACGCCTACATCGGAAATGTGCCAGGCCACAAGTGGGAAAACACCTATTGTCATAATTGTGATAAGATGATTATTAAAAGAAGCGGTTTCTTCTCCATTACAAATAATATTAAAAATGGAAGATGTCCATACTGCAAAACGATAATACCCGGAGTGTGGTCATAATGATAAATATAATTATCATTTCACTATATACATCAATAATTTAGAAT
Source organism: Spirochaetota bacterium (assembly GCA_034190085.1). NCBI lineage: Bacteria > Pseudomonadati > Spirochaetota > Spirochaetota bacterium. The sequence goes on along the minus strand of JAXHTS010000018.1, from coordinate 7,238 downwards.
CTATACCCAGATTCGAAGGATAAGAATTTTTGTTTACTTGTAATTTTTTGATCAATTGATCCTATATATATGCCATCCTGTCTCTGTTTTTGCCTCCCCTCAGCTTCAACTGTAATATAATCAAACTGAAGTGTAAAGAATAGATTATTTATAAAGCAATATCTACCACATAAAGAAAACAGAATGGCATCCCCTTCGCACTCACCCCTGCTTCTCTTTGATCGTAAAATATGATTATCATAATCCTCCACATCAACAATTTGGGAATATCCAATACTTGTTTGAAAATGGGAATTGTTTTTATACATAAATTCAATAGCAATTTTAACGTATGGAATATTATACTTGATTTCATAAGTAAGCACTTTTCCGGAAATAATCTCATGTCCTATATCATATCCATAATACATATTTAACGAAGGGTACCATTTATTTAAATTGCTTACATTAAAATCATATTTTTGATAATTATATCCAATACCTGTTAAGAGAAACAATTCGAAAGTATCATATGAACCTTTGTGAAGTTTATATAGAATATCCATATCGATAATCAAAACATTTAGCTCTGCATCGCTTTCAGAATAAATATCCAACGAATCCGGATTGGGCCATCCATCTGACTCATAAAACCAAAGTCCCCAGTCACTATCCTCCATCTTCCCAGCATCATCTGAGATGTTCTTCATTACGCCTATGCCAATATCTAATTTTTCAGCTAATTCTATGGATCCTTTTGCTGAAATCATATAAACATCCAGGGGGAATTGCAATTCGCTTAGTGGAAATCGAAATTCCCCACTGCCAAGTGGAGTGTGAAAGGATCCTCCAATCTGGTAAGTAGTGTATCCTCTTAGCAATCCCACCCCTAATGAGAGTTCAGCATTATTAGATTCAGCATAAAGATGTATTGTGCCTGTTGCAATAAAAAATATATAGATACAGAGATTAGCAAACAATCTCATAATATTCTTATCCCTGGGCTCAAAGATCGATACAGCACAAATTAGAGATACAAGACAAGAGTATTCTCAGCATAGGATGTTGTTGACATTATTATCAATATTTTTACATAGGTCAAGATAAAGTTGACAAAGATGAGACTACTGAATTACTTTATAAAATATTTATGCATTATTATTGTATATATTCTCGCTATTATTTCGCTCCTTTTGTATCGTTTTTCGTTGGGTATTATCGTGAATAGAAGAGCTACTCCCTTCATCATGGGAAGAATTATGAGCAATATTCTTTTACATGATTAAACTTGACAAATAACCCATGATTTTTACTATTATTTTTGAGAAAAACTGTCTCTAATCCTGATAAAATAAGGAGACGATAATTGTTAATCCATTAGGTTATCCCATTATCTGGGAGCAAATCCTAAAATGCGATAATTATATTTTAATAACTGATGGAGTATAATGGATAGAAGTATTCAAATCCTGAGCTCAAAACAACTCCCCCCTTCCTCATCAGATATCATTAAAAGAGAGAGATTGCATACTCTCCTATCTGGAATCCCCAAGAAAAGAATTACAGCTGTAATAGCAGGAGCGGGATTTGGGAAGACCACTCTTATTGCTGATGTGTGCAAGAATCTTGATTTAGATACAGTCTGGTATAGGCTGGATAAATCTGACAATGACATAATACCCTTTTTCCATTACCTAATTTTAGGGGTACAAAAGTATTATCCCAAATTTGGGAACAGTATAATTCGTAGAATTAAGAAGACTGGTATTATAGAGAGTAACCGTATAGACGTTCTTGCCGCTCTAATACGTGAATTTGAAAAACATATAAATAAGGATATTTTAATCTGTCTTGATGATTATCACTTAATTGAAGATAGTGTGGAGATAAATGAATCCCTGAAGTATCTAATTGAGCATCTGTCACCTCAGGTTCATTTGATTGTTATCAGTCGAGTAGAACCGGATTTACATCTTTCCAGATTCAGAGCCAGAAGAGAGATGCTCGATATTAGAGAAGATGATCTTTTTTTTAGCATTTCTGAAATCGATGAACTCTATTCTAAAATTTATAATATTAATCTAAATGAAGAGAGTTTAAGAATTCTTCAACAAAAGACAAGGGGGTGGGTGTCAGGTTTAATATTATTTTATCACCTTTTAAGATGTAAAAGCCATGATGAGATAAGGGATTTCCTACTACATCTCAAAAATTCACCCCAGGTAATTTTACAATATTTGGAAGATAATATCTATGATCTTCAATCAAGCGAATTAAAACAATTTTTAATAAAGACCTCAATCCTTTCTCGTATTAGCGCTGACTTTTGTGATCAACTCTTAAATATTAACAACTCGAAAGAGATTATAATGACTCTTGAAGCGAAGCATCTTTTTACCTTCCCTTTGAATGAGGAGAGGGAGTGGTTTACCTATCATATCATATTCCAGGAATTCTTAATGAATAGGTTAAAACTGGAGATGAGTCGGGAGGCAATACTTAAACTTCACAGGGATGCAGCGGGCATCTGGGAAAAGGAGGGTGAAGATGAGGAAGCCCTGCGGCATTATCTGATGGCGGAACAGTTGGAAAAGGCATGGACATTGCTAAGAATGATTGGCTTAAAATTGTTGAAAGAGGGACGCTTTAACCTGATAAACTCCTATCTCAAGATAGTGCCTGATATCTATTTAAATGAAGAACCCTGGGTAAAATATTTACAGGCCCTTGCATTAGAGCTTTCCAGTAAGCCGCAGGAGGCGATCCGTGCCTATAGTAAGGCACATAAATCCTTTGCTGAGAATAAATCATCAAATGGTATTGTGCTTTCTCTTAATAGTCTTGGATATAACTACTTTTTGGATGGTGATTTCCTCAGGGCTGAGATGAAGCTTAAAGAATTGCTTGGTAAGGTAAAGGACAATCCTCGCTTTAGTATTAATGTTCTCATAAATTTGATGCATCTATCCTATCATTTGGGAAAATTGGATATTGGTGATCAGTATTTTAAATATGCCATGTCCCTATTGTCCGGTTTTAAGGATAGTGAATTACTTGCTGAATTATATATTAATAACTGTTTTCGGTATATTTTCTCTGGAGACGTATCAAAATCTTTAACAATAGCAGAACAGACAAAAGAATTATGCGAGAATTTAGGGCTATATGATTGGTTGGTTTTTGATTATTGCCTAATATCTATTTCCTGTTACAGTATGGGCCTCTTTTCGAGGGGCATGGAGAATGCGATAAAGGGTATGGAGCTATGCAAAGAGAGGGAGCTAGATGAGGGTATATACGCAATCCTTTTACTAGTTTCAGCGTTAAATGCAGTTGGATTGGGGAGAATTGAAGAGTCAATCGAATCTTCATTGAAGAGTTTAGGTGTTTTCCAAAAAGTAAAAAGCAGGTGGTGCCAGGCATGGGTTTATTATGCTCTAAATCATGCCTATATGAAATCTGGAAACCTGAAGGCAGCAGAGGATAACGCGAGAAAGGGGATAGAGATAATTAATGATTTAACCCTGCCATTGGAGGAGGGATCGCTTAAGCGTAGTTTAGCTGAATCCCTAATTGAACAAGAAAAATTGGATGAGGCTCATATACTCTTGGATAATGCGGAGAAACTCCTGAAAAATTCAAAATTGAATATTAGCAGAATCTATCTCTTATATGCTAGATTATATTGGAAGCAGAAACAAAGGGATCTTGCTATTGAGAAGCTTATTCAAGCGCTTAATTTATGCGAAGCCAATGAGTATGATATATGGATTATCAATGAAGAGAGATGGATAAAACCCCTTCTGATTGAGATATTCCTTCGTGGTAAGATGCAGGATTACCTTAATAAAATATTCAGTGAGATAGGTATAGTTGTAGAGGATAATCTAAGGGTTATTAGCGATATAAATGAAACTAATATAAGTGAAATTGAACCAAAAAGTATAGATGAAAGTAAAAAAGCAACAGTACCTGGATTAAGGGTGTTTTGTTTTGGCAAATTCATGGTATATCGTGGAGATGAAGAGATACAGGCGGATAGATGGAAGAGCAAAAAGGCCAAAATGTTATTTAAGTATCTTTTAATATCTCGACCAAGAGGTTTTTTGGCAAAGGAGGTGTTAATGGAGCTTTTTTGGCCTGGGGAGGATCCAAAGAGGGTATCCCATCGTCTTCAGGTTGTGCTAAGCTCCCTGAGAAGAATAGTAGAACCAGAAATATTAAGGTGGGCTCCATCTTCATACATAATAAGAGAAGGCGATTCGTATCAACTATATTTGGGGGATGATGGGTGGTCTGATATTGATGAATTCCAGCAGGAATTAAGGCTTGCGGAAAGTAAAGAAGATGTTGAAGATGCGATATCACATTATCTTAAAGCTGAAGCTGTTTATGGTGGTGATTTTCTATCTGAAGACCTATATGTAACATGGTGCACAGAAGAGAGGGCGAGGCTTAAAGATAAATATCTTGATCTATTGCAGAAAATAATATCTTATTATGAGGGAAAAGGCGATTATTCTAAAGGCATTGAATATGCTAAGAAATTTATAGAAGTTGATAAATATTCTGAGAATATCTACCAGCAATTGATGACATATTATTCTAAAATTGGTAATAAATCAATGGTAACTAAAACTTATGAGAGATGTAAAGAGAATATTGGAGAGGATTTAGACACTCCATTAGCAGATGAAACAGAAGAATTATACCGAAAATTAATTTGAATATTAAAGCAGGTATTCATATTCACAATTATATACATTATAAGCCCAAGGTGAAGCATTTCTATCTTACTTAACACTCACAAATAATAGGTATTTCATAGAAAACAAATAAAGAGAGTATAAGAATATCCCAAACCAATAGATTTATTTTTTCATTGGTCAATGCATAGGATTATTCATAATATACAGAATTTGCTGAAAATACTCATTTTTTTAGTTTTTTTAATCAAATTGCTTAAAATTGATTTTCAATTGATTTTCAATTGATTTTCAGTTGATTCTAAATATATATACTTATCATGGATTAAGTGATTAAATAAGGGTCGATTTAGTGAGTTTTGAAATTCATGTTTTCAGTTATAAGTAAGTTTCTGAAATAGGCTCTTTTTAGGATCACTCTTCAAGACTCTTTAATTTAATAGTAAGCAACTGATGTTAATCTATTAGAATATCCTTAGCATAAGATGCTATCTTGTTTGAGAGTCTTTATCCCATTCAAAGGAGGTGAGTGCAACTTTATCGCATTATTTTGTTTAATTTATAGCACTACGTAAATTAGGTTATAAAAGCAATTTTGCATGCTGCATGTTACACCCTTTGTTTTTGGGGTTTGTAATATGAATCAACAATAGGATCTACTTAAAGCAAAAGTGCTATATATATTAAATATATGTAACTAACTGATTATTTGAAAGGAGGAAAAGATGACACCAGAGACACAAGCATCGACAACTAGGAGTATGGAAGACCTAGAGAAGAATCAAGAATGGTGGTGGGTAGCAGAGAAGAAGAGATCCAAACGATTGGATTATCTGAGAAAGGCTATCTGGAAGAAGGGGAAGAAGGGAGCAATGTATGAGCCGGGAATAAAGATGGACCTTGAGGCACCGCAGTTGTTTACTGCTGCATTTAAAGAGAATGAGAATGAGCCTGTAATGATGAGGAGGGCAAAGGTATTATCGCATGTACTTGATAATATTACCATCTTTATCACGGATCAGGCTCAACTTGTTGGATATGTTGGAAGCCTTCCGAACACACTCTCCTGGAATTGTGATATAGCCGGTCTCTTTAATGAAGAGATTTACAATGATTCAGTTGTAATTCCTGAGCCACAGGAGGAATCGCTCAAAATAATAGCTGATATAAACAATTACTGGAGTACCAGGGATTGCATGGGCAAGGCATTGAGAGACCTCTCAGGAGAGGAGGTTGTTAAGTTTATGACCTTTGTTCTTATGTGGAGCTTTCCAGTAGGTGGCAGCTTCGGTTATTCAGGTAAGGATTATGAGTACTTACTGACTGGCAAGAGGGGATTTGAGGATATTATCGATGAGATACAGGATAAAATAGATGAAGCTGAAGAGAGTATAGATGGCAATCCTGGACCGGATATTCTACCACTTTATGATAAGCTCAGCAATTGGGAAGCGATGCAGATTATACTGGAGGCCTGTATCAGGATGGCAAAGAGGTATTCAAGATTGGCTAGGATAATAGCTGAGAATTATGAATCAGATCCCAAGAGGAAAGAGGAACTCCTTAGGATTGCAGAGACCTGTGAAAGGGTACCCGGGAAACCGCCGAGAACCCTTCAGGAATCGCTGCAGTATGATCATTTTATTCAGGTTTGGGCAAGATTTGAGGATGTTGAAGGCGCTTGGCCTGCCCGACCGGATTATTACCATTGGCCTTACTATGACAAGGATGTCAATATTGATAAAAAGATTACCAGAGAAGAAGCGATTGATCTTGTAGGAGAATTTATGATTCGCTGTAGTGAGGTGGGATTCTATTCACCCGCAGTTGCAGCAGAGGCCCTGCAGGGGATTTCAGCCACATGGGTATGGACCATTGGCGGGGTAAAACCGGACGGCACAGATGCATGCAATGATCTCACCACAGCCTTTTTAGAGGCATCAAGACTCGTGCGTGTTGCCAATCCAACCTTCGGATTCAGATGGCATCCCCAGGTAAAGGATGAGGTAATGAGGGAGGTCTTCGAGTGCATCAGGCATGGGTTGGGATATCCGAGCATACGGAATGATCCGATATTGATAGCGAATGGCATGAACTGGCATGGGCATCCTCTGGAAGAGATGAGGACCTGGGTACATCAGGCCTGTATGTCCCCTGCTCCAACAACCAAGCATGGCTCTCAGCCTGCACGGATGGCAATGACCCTTAATTGTGCCAAGATGGTAGAATACGCTCTGCACAATGGGTTTGATAATATAGTGAATATGCAGATGGGGCCAGAAACAGGTGATGCTACCAAGTTTACAGATTTTGAACAGCTTTTTCAGGCATGGGTAAAGCAGATGGAATGGCTTGTAAATTTTGGCACAAGGATGATGAACAAAGGCCGCAGCAACAGTCCTAAGTATTATGGCAGACCCTTCCTCTCTGGCATATCAGAGAAGAGTGTTGAGAGCGGTCTTGATGCGCTTGAGCCTTCACTTGAGCGTGGTAATTGCTGGCTTACCTTCTTTACATGGGCAGAGAATGCTGACAGTTTAGCGGCTGTGAAGA
>JAXHTS010000017.1 GCA_034190085.1 Spirochaetota bacterium | reverse complement strand
GATTTCTCTACTCATATATCTCGTATACCTTATTGTAAAGCACAAATCTTACATTTCTTCCGAGAGCCAAGAATTGAGCAGATTCAGGATTTTCCCTGAGAAACTGAAAGTACCTCTTGCTTGCAAATTGAATTCGTACTTTTTTACCAATTCGACTCTCCTGTATTCTTGAATCCACCCAGAAATTTCCGGAATAATATATAGCCCTGCCATGAACATTTCTAACCTGCTGGATTAGATTCCTCACACCCCCTAGATTGTCTCTAAAGACCAGGCGGGACTTCCCCTGACGGATTGCTGGAAAATTTTTGGCTCTATTTAGCGCCTGAAATTCTTCGCTTGCCTGGATGCTGCCTCTGCCTGATTTTTCCATCATCTCTTTGTATTCCCTTTTGCTTCTTTTTACAAGATCAGCCCTTTTGTTCATGCTCCCGAGAGTCTGATGCTCATCATCTAATTCCCTTCTGGAAACACGCCTCTCCTCATCCTCAAGAATGAGATAGCTTGTATATGGCGTAACAATACCATGTTTTCGTGCAAGATTGGTTATCTCCCCTATCAATTCAGCATCTTCGCCATTCAGTCGCACCTGATCGAGCAGGTAACCAATACGACGAGCGGCCCAGAGTGGAGGAATGAAGGCATTTTTGCTATCGGCTTTGGAAAAATAGACATTATACTGAAATTGTTGCTCCCTATCTCTTACCTTCCCAGTTAATACTATCCCTGCTCTTCCCTCGCCCGAATATTGACCAAGGATTACAAGGGATGATCCCCTGAAGAGATCAGGCAGGTCCCTGGGATAGGTCTTTGATATCCGTATTCCACTAAATCTCAATTTTAGGTCAGTTAGTACAGGAGATTGAACCTTTGTATAAAAATTTGAGATCTTGACCTCTATATCCTCATTCGGAGAGATATAAGTCCTATGAGCCCTTGTCAATGTGGTTATTTTATCCAGCAGGTGTGTGTTGATGTCATATCCTATACCAAAGGTGAATATTCTTGTATTGAAGGTATTGACATTTCCAATCATTTTGATCATCTTGTCTTCATTTATTTCCCCAATTGTAGGCTTTCCGTCGGTAATAAATATCACTATGTGAGACTTGGATATATCGATTGGTGTTGATAAGGCCAGCTCTAAAGCCTCCTTTATGTTAGTTCCCCCAATAGCCCTTAAATTATTTATAAAATTCCTCGCCTTTTGAAAATTCGTCTCCTCCGCTCTCCGAAACCTATCAAATAGGGCCTCAGCTTCTGTAGAAAAACGAACTATCTGAAAACGGTCACCCTTGTTCAGGTTCTCAATGCAGAAATTCAGCGCCCTCTTTGCCTGTTTAAGCTTATCCCCTGCCATGCTACCAGAGACATCTAGGACAAAAGTTATATCCTTCTCGCTGATCTCACTTTCACGAATATTCAAACCAGGACTGAAACACAGGTAGAAATAACCATCCCCTCCTGCTTCCCTATAGGCTAAAAGAGAAAGGCCCACCTTTGACTTATCAGTATTATAATATAATCTAAAATCTTCATTAGGAGTAACATTCCTCGCTTCATAGCTCACAAGGGTGTGATCCATCTCCTTTCGAAGGATATCTATATCATGGGTTGTGCTATAGATGTTTTTCAAATTGCCATCGGATTTGATATCCACATTGATTGCCACATCCTTAAGCGGTTTCGATGAAAATTTTTCGGTATTTAAGGGATAGAGATACTCGATGGTGCCATTATCCTTCTTTAATATCTCGTTATAGGATAACTTAATCCTCTTAACAGAGCGCGGTTCAATAGGAAAGATCCTAACCTTAAAGATGTCTTGTCCATCGTATTCGAGAATGGCTGGATCGAGCTGTTTCCTGACAATATCCTCGTATATCTTTCGCGCCTTTTTCGCATCGAGCAGTTCTGCTTCCGTCTCTTTCCCATTGATGAACATACTGAATCTATCAATAACTGCCCCCTTGGGTACTGGGAAGATAAAATATCCCTCCAATCTTCGGCCTGATGGATTGTAAAACTCCTGATCAATAGATGTGACAGCGGACACTCCCTTTATCTTAACGTCCACATGGTGGTATTTCACTTCCAGCGGGAATGGAGTAGATGGATGTGAACGCGGCACAAGGATAAATCCGTCTGCATAGATATTACTAGTAAAGTGAAAAAAGAAGGATATGGAAATTAGAAAAAACACTATCCTTTTCTTCATTATCATCATTATCATTCTCCTTCAATATTATTCTGCTATAGATATCTACCCTCTCTTCAGATAGCATGTCATTTCGTTCACAATATTTTGTCTGTAAATTTATTCAAAACTGAAATCACATCTTGCTGCTTGTTCATGCACAGCCTTAATAATAACCAGATCAAGGGTATTCTGTTCTGATCTTTTCTTCATCTCATTCTCCACAAACTCGCGTCTTTCCATATTTAATCTGTTAATCCTTTTCTGAAGCTCCGCTCTCTTATCGATCATTTTATCTATATACTCCTTCCTCTCCCTTTTATTCATCTTTCTCATCTCTGATGGCAATTCATCATCCTTCAGGCTATCTATTTCTACACTCTCATTCTCTATAGCATCAACCAGATCCCAGCCAGTATTGATATACTGCCCAGAGGCCTTTGCCACTGACCTCTGAACCAGCGCCTCTTTGCTCATTGAAGCAGCATTGACATCCTGTTTTTTCTGACGCATCTTTCTCTCTTCACCCAATTTACCGTATGAAATATAGGTATTGTTCAACTCCTGACCAAGTTTGACAATCTCCTCATCTTGCGGGGCTTTTATGTGAACTATCTTCTGATTATGATCTATGTTCATATATTTCCCATCAGCAAGGTCTGCCCCGTGCTTCCACTTTATAGCTATGCCCTGCTGGTAATTACCGCAGAATATCGTGTTGATGATAACGCCCCTTGCTATAGCCCTCCCGCAACTCTTGATATAGTCTACATTACCTTGTGTAAAGGGCTCATTTCCAGCTATAAAGATGAGTCTCAGATCTTTGTTATCATTGCTCCATTTTAGACCATTTGTAGCAGCATCGATAACCATCCCACAGTACTCATCCCCACCATTCGTATTTAGCTTGAATAATTCCTCTGATATCTTATCCAGATCCGTTGATAGAGGAACAATCATTCGCAGATAGCCTTCGCTCGCTGAAATACTCTGTTTCCCATACTCATAAAGAGCGACTTCTAATCGTGGACTTTTTCCGTCCTTCTTTGCCAGGGCAAGCTCATTAACAATCTTCCAGAGTTGTGATCTTGCCTGATCAATCAATCCATCCATACTTCCACTTGTATCGAGCAGAATGGCCATCTGGATTAGTTCTCCCTTCGCTGCTCTGATATTAGTTGTGGTGAATAAGATAAATATCACAACATATGATAAAAAAACACATCTTACTATTCTTTTCATTGTAAAGCCTCCTGATAAATCTTTTTGTTTCATCACCTCTCTATAACTTCTAAACAGGCAAAACATAAAAAAGTTCTAAATTTTTTTATTATTTGTCCATTTTGGAAAAATATTTACTATTTAAACAATAAACTCCCAACAGATAAAGCGTGAAGGGTTGCAGTTCCCGCTTCTAGTAAAGATTACATACCACCTAGTGAAAAGTTCTTAGAACAATAGGTAAGACTATCTCTTCTGAATATGTAATAATCGAGCCATTCAGAAATTGGTTTGACAAATTATAGATTCACAAAGATAGTTGAAAAGAGTAGATATATGATGTCAATATCAGACGTGTTTTTTGTAATACTATAGATAGGGAAGAGTAAGTGAAGAGTATTCCTCCTCACTGAAAGCGAGGTAAAAAAAAGCTTATCCTTTACTAGCATCAATATCGTGAAATCAATTGTGATTGGAGGATTGTTATGGGAATGCCTGGAATATGGGAACTGGTTATAATCTTTTTTATTGTACTCCTTATATTTGGAGCAGGGAAGATTCCAAAGATAGCGCGGGATATCGGGGGTGGCATCAAGGAATTCAAGAAATCTATAAATGGCGAATCCAATGGAGAGGATAAGAGAGGCAAGGAGTAGCCATTTGAAAAGTTATGTATTCACTATCTGCAAATAACAGAATCATTCACACATCAGAGTGGATTATTATATATTTATTAGCATAAATGATACTGAGAAAAGATTTTTTGATAAAATAAAATGCGTACAGTTTGGGAGATATTATGACTGAAGAAATTCTTCCGAGTATATACAGAATTGAGATCCCATTACCCAAGAATCCCCTAAAGGCTCTTAATTCCTATGTGATCAAGGATAATGATCGAAATCTAATTATCGATACTGGGATGAATCGAGAGGAATGCATGAGGGTAATGGAATCAAGCCTTCGCGAAATAGGAGTGGATCTAAAAGATACGGATTTCTTTATAACTCATCTACATGCTGATCATTTGGGGCTCGTTTCCAGTCTTGTTACTAATACATCAAAGATATATTTTAACCAGAAGGATATCGACAGCATACATCAGGGTTTTAGTTGGGAAAGTATGCTGAACTTTGCAAACAGGTATGGTTTTCCCAAGGACATGCTACAGGATGCCCTCTTTAAACACCCGGGTTTTAAATATGGCGCTAAAGGACAGCTTAACTTTACTATCCTTAAGGAGGGCGATAAAATTGAAATCGGTGATTACCAATTTGAATGCTTGGAAACACCCGGCCATACTAACGGCCATCTATGCCTCTATGAGCCAAATAAAAAAATTCTAGTATCAGGAGACCATATACTCGGAGATATAACCCCTAACATATCGTTATGGACAGAGGATGAGAATCCACTTGATGAATACATGACAAGTCTTGATAAGGTTTATAAATTGGATATTGATATTACATTACCTGGCCATAGAAGCATTATTAGGGATTGCAAGAAGAGAATCCAAGAACTCAAAAGACATCACCAAAAGAGGGTTGATGAGGTCCTCTCCATCATTAAAAGTGGCAATAAGGATGCTTTTCAAGTAGCATCGAATATGAGTTGGGATTTAACATATGATTCCTGGGATCAATTCCCTACTATGCAAAAATGGTTTGCCACAGGAGAGGCAATCGCTCACCTCAAATTTCTTGAAGAAAGGGGATCGATTCAGAAGGAAATTCAGCAACAGAGGATAGTATATTCGCTATAGTCACTACCTTCAACAAAAGCAGATAGCGTATTATAATATTTTCAACAACTACTTGGGAACGACCTCAATGGCTATTTTGCTTTTTCCGCCTCCCCCAGGGCTTGAAAACCGAAATCACAGTTGTAAAGAGAAGAATACCGAGCTGTAAACTGCCAAATATCAATGCATTGCTTCTATATGCGATAAATTTGGGATTCTGCAACACTTCTAATCTCTGACAATCAGAGAGGGATGTCATTCCATTAACCCAATTCCCCAGACAAAATGTACCGAATAATATAATAGTAATTGTAATAATCCATTTTAGCAATACCCATCGATATATGAAAAAACCCCATTTTGTTAGCATTGAGAGAAGCAATCCTGTCAAAAGGGTTCCTATAGCACCGGGTATGATTACATAATCATCGATTGTCTTAACACACAATGTTAATGCATATATTTCATCACCATTCTCAGGCAATCCAATGACAATTGATGGAATAATCATTGCGAAGGCGCTCCCGATCCATGCTGATGAGAAAATAATATGCAGGGTTATTATCCAACGTTTACCTTTTATACCAATATTCTTCATAAACAAGACCTCCTCCTATTTTTTCGCTATTTAATTAACAAATTGTAGCAACTTTAACCGTTAAAAGTATAAAATTCAATTATGTATGAGATAGGTGATATTAGTCATGGACAAAAGGATCATCAGTGGTTTATCAACTGAAAGAAGTTGAGGATTTGGGCAGGTGGATAATCATATGAATATAATGTGGTCTCATACAGCTAATTATGCAATAATACTAATCTATTCGAAGCGATTTGATCTTCCCAAGTGACTTTATGCTCTCAAACAACTCACTTACAAAAAAACCCTCTTTAACCCTACAATTAATGACAATCTCAGAGGTATTATTTTCAACATTATCGGTAATTGAAACCCGCTTCAGTTCAAGATCATAATTCCTGACAGTATCTATGATAACCTCAAAGCCTAAATCCGAATAATATGTTACCGTAATGTTACGAAGATGCCTGTGTTCAATGAACCAATCCTCAATTTTATCGAATAGCTGTAAAATAACAATCAATGATATAGTAGAGATAATCCCAAGGAAATAGAAGCCTGCGCCAAAGGTGAGACCTATTCCAGATGTTGTCCATATTGACGCTGCAGTTGTGAGTCCCTTGACATTGAATCCATATCTGAAAATTGCGCCAGCACCAAGAAATCCTATTCCGCTTATAACCTGTGCTGCTAATCTGGCTGGATCAATATTAGCATTCATCTCAATGAATCCCATGGGAATGTATAAAGAGAGAATCATTATTAAACATGATCCAAGAGAAAGCACCATATGGGTTCGAAGTCCAGCTGGCTGATAGCGCAACTCCCTTTCAATACCTACCAACATGCCAGAGACTATAGCAAAAAATAATCTCACTATCACAGAGAGGGGGGAAAAGATGTTCTGACCGGTTAGTATATCATTCATATCATTCAATAAACCCTTAATTCTCCTTTATTATCTTGCTAATCAACTCAATCTGTCTTCTAATCTCTACAGGTGATGTCCCACCCATAGATGCCTTCATGTCAGTGGAGCCCTCAGGATTTAGTATATCCATGATATCATCACCAAAATGGGAAGAAAATTTTTTGATCGTCTCAAATGGCAGATTAAAAAAATCCAAGGATTTCTCTTCACAGAGCCTGACAATATTCCCAACGATCTCATGAGACTCTCTGAAGGGCACCCCCTTTTTTGTCAAATAATCGGCAAGGTCTGTTGCAGTGGAAAAATTGGTATAAACAGCCCTTTTCATCCTCCCTGCTTCTATTCTCATAGTTGAGACCATCTCATACATGCTCTCAAGGGATAGCTTAATAGTATCCACTGAATCGAATAGGGGCTCCTTATCCTCCTGTAAATCTCTGTTATAAGTAAGGGGCAGTCCCTTTAGCGTAGTAAGAAGCGACATGAGGTTGCCATAAAGTCTACCGCTTTTCCCTCTAATAAGCTCAGCTAAATCTGGATTTCGCTTTTGAGGCATAATTGATGAGCCTGTAGTGACTTTATCAGAGAGTGTAATAAAACCAAACTCTGATGTAGACCACAACACCAGTTCTTCACAAAACCTGGAAAGATGCGCACCAAGCACCGCGGAAAAGTATAAAAAATCCAGCACAAAATCCCTATCGCTAACGGTATCCATTGAATTAGAAGTAATATTCTTGAAATTCAGCTCCATCTTCAAAAATTCTCTATCGTTATCATAATTTACGCCAGCAAGCGCGCCAACCCCAAGGGGCAAATCGCTGCAAGAGTCAATTGTAAAGTTGAGTCTCCTTATATCCCGTAGAATATTCCACGCGTGGGCAAGAAGATGATGACTCAATCTGACGGGTTGAGCAACCTGCAGATGTGTATAGCCAGGCATTGTGATGTCAATATATTCAGATGACAGTTTTACAAGAAGCGCTATCAGGTTCTTCAGCAAAAGCTTAATCTCTTCTGATTCATCCCTGATATAGAGCCTCAAATCAAGAGCGATCTGATCATTTCTCGATCTACCAGTATGCACTTTCCTTCCTGCATCGCCAATCCGCTCTATCAACCTTGACTCAACATTCATGTGGATGTCTTCTAACGATGGTCTGAAGTCAAAATCACCCTTCTCAATCTCTCCCTCAATCTTCCGTAATTCATCAACTATAGCGGCAAGCTCTTCCTTAGATAGTATTCCAATTCTCTGCAACATCTTTGCATGAGCCATCGTGCCACGGATATCCTGTCTATATAGCTTGTAATCGAAGTGTATGGAGGAGGAAATCCTCTCAGTTGAATCTGATAGCTCCTCCTTAAACCTGCCGCCCCACAATTTACTCTTCTTATAACTTTGCTTTTCTTTTCCGGTTCGATTTTCCATTATTAGTTTATTAAAATGAAGGAAATTTATTTTTTATTTTCTTTATACTCTATGCTGATGTAATCTTCATTTAATCAAATTGATCAATTGATCGATGTAGAGATGTAAATCCTCTAAAGATGGTTTCATTTCATATTCGAGGATATCAGAGAGGCTTATTATATCATTGTTTTCCAATGCTTCTATTATATCATTGAGTAAATTGTTAATATTGGCGTTCTTCTCATCAAGAGATATATTATCTACCTCAAGGCTTTTCAAATCTATACCAAATACTGGGCTGATTTGATGGCAGGTTTTAATATACCTATATATAAAATCAATAAAAACCTGTAGCTTTTCTGAGCCCAAATTATCCTTTCCAGCCTGAAATGAATGAGCTATCTCCTCTAAATTAGTCAATTGATCCGATACATCATTTCTTATTCCCATCAGCGAATTTATAAGAACATCAGGAGACTCTATACTCTTAATAACCAAAGACTTGAGATTTTCACTAAAATAGAGCATCTTGAAAATATTACTAATCGAATTGAAAATGTCTCCGCCTTCACTGAAATACTCAATTATTTCAAAATCATTATTACTATTTACAATATTATTCTTAAATATCTCAATACTATGGACATAATCAATTACGCGTTTATCTTGATATTTAATCTCATTTATATCCAGGCTAAGTAATTGCATAATCCTATTCATTACCTCAATTAACCAATCTATACCATCACACATTGATTCTATTTGAGATTGATCAAGTTGATTGCTATTCTTCGTCTTTACTATGAAGTTTAACGCCTTATTGCAATAATTTATACACTCGCTTAGGGAAGATATTACAATATCAGCCTTGGATTGAACCTGACAATTTATCAGTTCCACTTCATCAAGTGAGAGTTCAGGGATATCATTTATTAAGTAATTCTTATCATCTATCTGGGCTTCAACGAATACAAGATCCCTTTCCTGAGTCCATTTATACATGGAGCCTATTACATCAGCTATAGTCTTTTCATTCTCTAATTCAAATCCAACCGGAAAGCTATTTATCTGTACCTTCATATTTTTACCCTTAAAACATTTTTATGATTGATAGTAAAATAAAATTATTCATTACACAATAGCGCTGAATAAATGATTGAGCAGGCAAGTCTTATTTACCCTTGTCTCCCTTATCCATTCCTCCCATACCCTTCATCTGCATCTTCATCCAATTTTGTTGCATTTTAGCGCCGGATATTGACTTCTCCATAGCAGAAAACTTCCTTCTAAGCTTATTCTCATACTCTCTCAGATGCACCTGATGACGCTCAATCCTCTCCTCTGTCCTCTTTATTGAAATGTCCTCCAAATCAATTTTTGCTAAAATTATATTCTTCCCTGCCCTAATATAGGGTTTTAGTATATTTTCGACTCTGAATCCGAAACCATGGTCTATTCTATTATCACCATCAGTATCTGAACCGAAAAATTCGCCTACGCCATCAGGATTATCCCTGATATTATCATAGACCTTGACCTCATCAATGATCAATTTGCCTTCCTTTATCGTTTCCCATTCCGCATTAATAGCCCCAGTGGATATGCCTATCTGTGGAAGTATTTTTATTGGCTTATCCGACATGCTGGGGTATGCTCCGCTAGTCGCAGTCTTCAGGGCATTTTCAATCCTGGCAATGGTCATATCCCCAATAAATAGACCGCTTTTGTATTTAATCTTTTTATACTCTCCCAATTTATTGGTCATCTCAGCCTTTGTAAGCGTCCTATTATAATCTAAATAATCATTATAATCTTTTACAAACTTCTTAATCTTCTCAATAGCCTTCTCAATATCGGGCTCAATAGTTAATGTAACAGGCTCTCTTGATTTATTGCGAAGATTCAATGACGCGCCCTTTATTACATCATCGAGGTTATTATTCTTATCCCTTACTATTTCAATCCCATCAATTTTTAATTTTGCATCTTTGGCCTCAGTTATCACATTTTTGGGTTCCAGAATACCGATACCCTTCAAGGGTGTAATAATTTTCACATTTGAGAACCTAACCTCACCTTCATTACAGTAGAATATAACCTTGCTTATGCTCCTCCCTGCAAATTCCTTGCCAATTGGGATTAACTGCTTACCCTTTGCTTTTTTATCAATTGGATAAAGACTCTCCAATCTCTCCCCCTTATCAATGGAAACCACACCGATACCAGATACATCCAGAACTTCCCTCTTCTCTTCCTTCTTCTCAATTGGACGCACCCTGGAGATGTTATAACCCCTAAGCTCAATCCCCTTTATCACTATCTTCTCCTCAGGGCCAATCTCAATCTTATAGGGCAGGACGTCGTCATCCTCCTCTTCAGTTTTTATCCCTTTATAGTTTATAAAATACTCAAGAAGAGTATCCTTTTTAACTTGAATCTCCATTGGCAATACATACTCTCGCCAAAGTTGATCCTTAATGCTTATGGATTTCCCCAGTTCCTCAACATTTAAACTCCCATTCTGATCCTCAGGCTTCCGATCTCCTATATAAGAGGTGAAATATTTGCTATCAAAGACCAATTTAAATCTCTGCTTCTCTTCCCCCTTCTCACCCCTTATCAATCCGATTCTCTTTAAAAAATTCTTACCCCCTGATAATTTAATCTCACCCTTTTGCCCGGAAATCTTTGATTCAATTGTCAAGATGTAGTTATCCCCAAAGGTCTTTATATAAGAAGTAGCCACAAGCTCTGACCCAACCTCGTCAATCTTCCTCTGTAGGGATTGTAACTTTCCTCCTCGAAATCGGATAATCTCGGACTCACCATTGACCTCTATCCTGAATTTGCCTGAGGAGAGTTTTTTATCCTTTGTTATTGGATCTGTAGCGATTTTTTGCGTCGATGCAAGCTCAATTACCTCTATCTTCCTGTTCCCGCTCTTTGCAAATTTAGTGGCAGAGGCGTTTAAGACGCTTGTATTGGAAGAGATGGCTCTTTTATCATTATAGGATGCCCTAAAACCGTAAAGTTCCTTAGCGCTGCTACTCAATCTGACAAGATGAGATTTTAATAAATTTAAGGCCTCCTTCCTCTTAACATATGTCGCCTTCTCATTTTCCCACTGAAGGATAGGCCTTGCTTCTACCTCAACGAGTTTGGTAATTATCTTATCACTATCTATTCCAGAGGCTAATCCTCCCATAGTGACTGGCATAATATTCCCTCACAAATTTTCCCAAATAATAATAAAATAATAGCAATCTTTTAAATAAATATGTTAAATTCTCTGAGTATAGATGACAATATAGCATCATTATTGTGATATTTCAATAAATTATCGACAAAATTTGTAGCTTATATTAATGTCAATCAACATAATAATTAAATTAATTATCTTGATTCATCAACGAACATGCCAATAAACTCATGAATACTCTCAAGCAATCTTATCATCTCCTTTGGGGGGATTTCCCTTATTACTTCATTGGATTGAGCATCAAACACCTTCATAATGACCCTATTCGCCTTTTCATTAATAGAAAAGGTAACTCTCTTATCTATGGATTTTGCTGCAGAGTTCAATGTATCCACAAGGTTTTCAATATTATCCTTTGTAATCTTTATATTTGTGGAATATTCACTTTCACTAGTACGTTGTTCATTTTTTGGTCTAATGCCAGATAGTCTGGATTGACCCACACTATCAATCTTATTAACCATTATTTCCATTTCCTTCCTCCTTGAAGTTAGTCTTTATTGTTAATATTATTATACAAAAATATAATATTTCTTTTCATAATATTTAGAATTAAAGAGATGTCCCTCTCCGGTAATTATACCGGAGAGGGACGAAACCGGCCGCACTGCAAAGCTGGTTTCACTCAAGGACGATTCTTATCCGAGTAGTTGTAAAACAATCTGAGTCTTTAAATTAGCCTGAGCCAGCATCGCAACACCACTCTGGAGAAGAACCTGGTTCTTTGTAAACTCAACCACCTCTGAGGCCATATCCGTATCCCTGACACGGGAATCAGCAGCCAGCATATTTTCATAGGACCTGGCTAGAGACCTTATTGTATTCTCCATCCTGTTGGAATATGCGCCAAGATCTGCCCTCTGCCGATTTAGCTTGTCAAGGGCTAAATCAACATATCCTATCATGGCATTTGCTGATCCGACAGTGGAGATTGAGCGCTTTTGGGCCTTGCCACCCATAAGGTTAAGAGCCTTGGCGCTCATAGTAGCAATATAGGCTCTTATCCGCTGGTCCTGATTTGGACCCACATGGAAGAAGATGCTCCCAGTATTACTCGCTCTGGAGTAAACCCCGGTTAACATCTTCATCTTATTGAACTCCGCGGAATTGGATATCCTATCCACCTCATCGATCAACTGTGAAACCTCAACCTGAACCAGTTGCCTATCCTCATTGGAATAGATTCCATTGGCAGCCTGAACTGACAACATCCTTATCCGCTGAAGGATGCTGTTGAGTTGTTGTAGAGATCCCTCTGCAACCTGAATGAAGGAAAGCCCATTCTGGGCATTCCTCTCAGCCTGGTACAGACCGTATATCTGAGTCCGCATCTTTTCAGATACGGCAAGCCCGGAAGGATCATCTCCAGCAGCATTTATTCTCTCGCCAGATGCAAGCTTCTCTATGGACTTATCCAATTTTTCCGAAATTAATTTGAGCTGCCTTCCTGCAAATATGGCACTCATATTGCGATTGATTCTCATTTTTTCCCTCCCTTTTCCGTTTAGTAGAGTTGACCATTATGATCTATTCGGAGACAACTCTAAATTTTTCAGACTCCATATACCATGAAGCTGGATCTGCCCATCGCAGAACTAAGGTTTTTTCCTTGAATATGTCGCCATGACTGCCCATCATCCGGACGACACCGACTGTCAAAGAAATATCCGGCAGCCGGTGATGCCTCCCGACATCACTAGCTGCCGGAAGAGGCGGTATTCAGGAACAGTCCTTTAGCGACCAGAAAAGGGAGTAAGAACCAATCTCAGTTTTCAAAGAACCAATAACTCTTGTTCTAAGATTGCCCTACCATAACAATCTCAAAACAGACTGGGGTTGCAAGTTTGCCTGTGCAAGCATGGCAGTTCCAGTTTGCACCAGAACTGTGTTTTTGGTAAATTCAACCATCTCTTCAGCCATATCCGCATCTCTAATTCGGGATTCAGCTGCCTGAACATTCTCATAGGCTGTCATTAAACCCTTGGCAGTCATCTCAAGCCTGTTGTAATAGGCTCCAAGATCCGCTCTCTGCTTTGCAAGTCTTTGCAAAGAGGCATCCATGACTCCTATAGTCTTGTTCGCCCCATCAGGAGTAGAGAGCGATATAGAGATTCCACCAGTAGCATCCTTCATCTTGAATGCAGCAGCAGTCATAGTCCCAATATAGATCCTTTCGCGTTGATTGCTATTAGGACCAAGATGGAACCACATACTTGCCTTGGGATTGATCTTTGTGAACTCGCCAGTTAAAATCTTAAACCTATTGAACTCTGCTTGAGAGGCTATTCGGTCGACTTCATCGACCAAAGCTGAAACCTCAACCTGGATAAGCTGTCTATCTTCAGCTGAATATATACCATTAGCAGCTTGAATCGACATAACCCTTATTCGCTGAATAATCTGCGATGACTGGTTCATATACCCCTCGGCAGTCTGAGCAAAGGACATAGCATCCTCCGTATTTCTCTCTGCCTGCCTGAGTCCCAGTATTTGAGTTCTCATCTTTTCAGAAACTGCTAATCCAGAAGCGTCATCCCCGGATTTATTTATCCTTTCTCCGGAAGCGAGCTTCTCCATGCTCTTTGAGACCTCCCAGTGAGTGAATTTTAGCGACCTGTTTGCATAAATTGCACTCATGTTGTGATTGATAATCATTTTACACTCCTTTGACTATATATTGGCTTCCTTGCCAACCGATCCTCAGGGCAGTTAAAATCGGTCGTATAATACCAAAACTCCTTCTGCTGATCGTATTGTCAGCTATTTGGAATATTTTGGCCTGTTCCAGGCTTGTATTTGGGCATACACAAAACTGGAACTAAAATTATCAAAGGGTGTTTATCATTATCAATTAAGGATCAACAACCCCAGTGTTTTCAAAGAACCTAAAAGTCAGGAGATAACACTCCTTGCTCGTCTTTTCGTCACCTAATGGTGGAGCATTTAGCCCCATTATTGATATTTACATGCATATATTAACATTTATTTAAAAATACGGCATTATTATACCCTATTTGATCTATAATCTATATTTTATTCCTTTCAACAAAAAATAAACAAATTATTTAAGCAATCATCCTTTCAACTTCACTAAAAACTAATACATTTGACACTATATCCATTTTCATCCACTAAAATATCAACAGCAGATACTGGATAGTCCTATATTATTTTCAGTTTATTTGACCATGGCATGAAATTTAATTATTATATCATGGTGCATGAATCTTGATTAAGAGACAAAGTGAAAATATTGGAATAATAAATATATAAACATGAAGATACTTACTATTTGGAGGATTTTAATGTTATTATTCAAATCAAATGATAACAAAAGGAGGTTTAATAAGAAAAATGACAGGTTTATACCCGAGCAGTGCAATAATTTAGCGGGAAAGACGTTAATGTTTTATCTCTACTTCCTATTTGCTGTACTTATTCTCAGTGCATGCACTAACCCACTTGGAGATGGATTATCACAGAGTACCTTTCATACAAACGGATGGAGCAACAATTCAGAGCATGGGGAAATGTTTACCAACTATCCGGAAAACTGTATGGCATGTCATGGTGATGATTTGCAGGGAGGCCAGGCAGACATATCCTGCCTTAATTGTCACCATAACGGTGGTTGGGATGATAATTCCGCTCATGGTGAGGCATTTTCAACAGATTCATATCTATGCAAGGCATGCCATGGAGAAGACCTAAATGGCGGGTTAGTAAATTATTCCTGTTTCACATGCCATCACGGTGAAGGTAGTTCAAATTGGGGCAATGAACATGGCAATGGATATTCCACATATCCAGATAGATGTAAGGGATGTCATGGTGAGGACCTGAATGGAGGATTGAGTAAAATATCCTGTGATTCCTGTCACCACGGAACTGACACCAATGGCGGCCATGCCAGCCAAACATGCGATGATTGTCATAGCACAAATCATGATATCAAGTACAATGTATGCATGAATGCCTGTCACAACAATCAGAGCCATGCAACGCACTTTGACGGCACTGGCAAAGGCCCTGGCATGCCTTATGATTTGAATGGAACAGGGTGTTTTGTCTGTCATAGCAATGCTCAGATACCAGACTTGAAGGGTGATGCATGTGACAATTGCCACAGCCCTGGCGGGGATTATGATGGCGTTGATGATCCAGGTATAGGCGCGCTCGCCAATTGGCAGGATGGGATATATAATGAGACAGGAGATGCATTAAAGACAGGAAAAGAGCAATGGTGTGTTGGATGCCATGATGGAGGGCCTGCGGTTATCGATGGTGTAACTGCACCCGATGTGGGGCTTTTCTGGAATAGCGGTCATGGAAGAAACAACAACGTGGCTTGTTTGGATTGTCATGACGTGACTGTCACACACATTGATGATGATGCCAGGACATACGCCTTTAATTCCTCCTACTACTCGCCATCTGAATCCGGTGTTGCATATGCTGCGGGATATAGATTGAAATATGTGGGAGGCGAGGTGCCGCTAATGATACCTGTCAATTACAACATTACTTTTAGTTCAAATGGCGCTCTTATGAGGGATACAGCCTTCAGGATGTGCTTTAATTCAGGCTGCCATGATTCCTCAATGATATTCGATGATACACCTGGAGATGGGATTAACTCCAACTTTAAGGCATGCTTGCCTAATCCACCGCGAGATTATTCCTACGCATGGGGAAGCGGAGCTGTTACCAATGAACACGTTTCACACATGTTGAACTATATTATACCAAATTGGGATTCGGACTGGGATACAGAAACCACAGGAGCTGGTGGTTCAGTTGGACGGGACTCCCTAACAGCCTGTTCTTCATGCCATAATGTTCACGGAGCTGTTGGCACAGAGGGATCAACAAACGAGGTAATGATAAGGGATGGAAGTCTTGCAGGAAGAAGCGGATACGACTTTAGCTACGTTATTGAGAACATAGGCGCTGGAGGTTATCCATGGGTTACATCAACAGGCGCGACTCAATCGAACAGCATTGGCTCTATTTTCAGGAACAACACTGCGAACATGTGTGGCGGCTCAATGTGCCATGGCAATCCCGCACCGCCTGCTGGAAGCAGCTATGATGCAAGCGGTAGTAGTTGGGGTACCTATGTTGAGTACTATCGTCCTTGGCAACAATATTAGTAATTATTCATATTCAATCCTCCCAATAAATATCTTCTCTGAAGCTGTCTAAACTCTAGGCAGCTTCTTTTCTTTATAATCATCACAGTATCCAACTAAACTGAAAAAAATAAAGAGGACCTCATTCCCCTTATTTAAGACATAATCTATACATGAAGTTACCTGAAATAAAAATCATTACTTTTCAAAAAACAATCATTTATTTGACTGAGACATAGAATATTAGTATATTGATACGGTGGATATAATAAATGAATAAGAATCAGATAATAACCTATGGAGGATAACCAAAAATGATTCTTAAGATTATATCAAATAGAACGATAATGGAGCGCAATTATTTAAATATACTGTCAATATATATTCTTCTTTTAATATTTGCATTTATACCTTATGGATGCAACCAACCGCTTGCAGATGGATTATCTGAAAAGACATACCACTCTTCAGGATGGGGCAATGACACCAATCATGGCGAAATGTTTACCATCAATCCGAAAAATTGTATGGCATGTCACGGTGATGATATGCAGGGAGGTCAGGCAGACATATCCTGCCTTAATTGTCATCATAACGAAGGTTGGGATGATAATCCCTCTCATGGCGAGGCATTTTCAACTGATTCACATCAATGTAAGGGATGCCATGGTGAGGGCCTAAATGGCGGGTTGGTAAATTATTCCTGTTTCATATGCCATCACGGTGAAGGTAGTTCAAATTGGGAAAATGAACATGGTAGTGGATATTCCATATATCCAGATAGATGTAAAGGATGTCATGGTGAGGACCTGAATGGGGGATTGAGCAAAATATCCTGTAAATCCTGCCATCATAATGATTGGAGCAATGATACCGAGGAACACCCTGTAGCATTTTCTCAAAATCCTGACAGCTGTACAGCATGTCATGGTGAGGATTTAAGCGGAGGTTCGTCAAATTCATCCTGCTTCTCCTGTCATCATGGAAATGGGAATCCTAATTGGAATGACGAGCATGGGGAGGAATATCCGGAAAATCAAAGTAGATGTAAGGGCTGTCATGGTCAAGACCTGAATGGGGGGCCAGCAGATTATACCTGCTTCTCCTCCCCTTGTCACAATAATTTCAACATATGTGATAGCTGTCACAGCGGGAATGGCACATCAGGAAGCCATCCTACACATACAGTTTCAAATAACAGAGGACCTCAAACCTTAGATTGCACCGCATGCCATGATGAAAACAACCATCGCTTTTTTGCAGATGGCAATGATTTTAACAGTACTACTAGCTGCGACAACTGCCATAGCCCTGGCGGCTCATATAATGGTGTAAACAGCGATTCTGGAAGCATTGGGGCAAAAAATAACTGGACAGATGGAGTGTATAATCAAAATGTATTGATAGCTGGCAAAGAGGCATGGTGTGTGGGATGTCATGATGATTCACCTGCATCGAGCAATGCTGATGGGAGTGGACCAGTAGCCCCAAATATAGCGGGGGATGACACCACATTCGGCTATTATATTAACGGACATAAGAATGAACTCTGCACAGATTGCCATGATTTGACCTATTTACACATAGATGGTTCCGCAAGAACATATGTTGCCCCTTTAGACATTGATACACCAGGAGATTACTATCGTGTTGGTTATCGACTTAAATCAGTAGATGGCCAACTACCTTTGATAGTCCCTTACAGAAGTAAAAAATCTGGAGTACCTGTTAATAGTCTACGCTTATGCTTCAGTTGTCATGATAGCGATCCATTTATCTATTCGAGTAATCTGGAGAATAACTTCAGAGAGGACTCTACCTCAGCAAATTATCACTTCTATCATCTTACATCCAAACACAATCCTGGTGTTGGAGTAGGATGTGTTGACTATTGCCATAAACCGAACCCTGGTGATTTAGCAAAACCATGGGATTCTGACTTTGATGGTGTAGGCGATTCTGATATGAGTTGCCCCGCATGTCATAATGTTCATGGTTCTAAGGCTGTTGCAATGGTGCGAAGCGGCGAGCTTATTGGTCAGGAGCCAGGTTTCAACCTTAAGTATCTGGATAATGATTCCGGCAATCCCTGGAATTTTAAGGATCCTCAAACAGTGGATGGAAGCACAGGTGGGGCTTTTGACATTATTGAGGCTTCTACCCCTATTGGCACTATTAGTGATAATGGAATCTGCATTATGTGCCACCCGCAGCGGATATCCTATTATCGAACACCCTAGCCATAATGCAGATTATTCCCATTAACTACACTGATCAATGTTGTAGTTAATGGGCTTTGACCTAGGTGTGTGGGAGAGGTTCTTCAAGCCCCAAAACAACATTGACTCGATTTTTAGGCTACTAAATGCATTTATAGAAAAATGTTTATTAAAATCGAGTCAATTATTAACCCTATCTTCCGATTATGATAATAGACAAATTAATCTATTATATTCCCATGTAGCATCACCTAACTTCATAGATTAATATAATTTCCATCAACGGCTAAAGCGAGACGAGTGCCAGAGAACTCTTATGCATACTAATTGCTGCCCTGTTGAAATTATAATTATCTGTTAATAAGCTAAAGGATGTAAATTTTCTCAGCTTACATAATACTCTATATTGAATTACGGAAATTAACATGATCTCAAAAAGATTGATTATTATTTCAAGTGTATTGATAACATTATTTATATTATTCATTTATATTCCCTTTAGAACCAACCTGCTCGAAAAGAAATCTCTTAAATCCCTAATCTCTTCCAGTAAAAGAATTACTATAGCCTACAATGCCTTTGAAAAGGGCAAAAATATCCAGAGAAAAAACCTTTATAACTTAATCGAACAAACTCAAAAAGAATATTCCAATTTAGAAATCATAGCCTTTATTGAGAAAAATAATACAATTTTAATGCAAGGCAAAAATGATGAAAATATAAAGGATAATGAAACATTCGACTCGATTATGGATAGTTTTATAAAAGGGGAGTATATAATTGATAAAGGAAATGAATATATAACAAGATACTTCAATCAAATGAAGTATTATATCTTTGTTAAGGATATTACTGATGGGAAAATATTAATGATCTTTCCCTATAAATTAAGCAGAGCGCTTGTTATTCAGTTATTATTGGAAATATCCTTGATTATTATTATTTCCATCATTTCTACATCTCTTGTTTATATTCATAATAAAAAGTTAGCTTCCTCTGAAGAGACGCCTCATAGTTATATCAATATAAGCAAAATGAATACAAATAGAGCAAATAGGAAAAAGACAAAGGCCGCATTCAATATGGCAATGGATTCATTAAATGATTACTGTTTTGAATTATTCACTACTATATCCTCTCAATATTCACTTCAATCAATCTCATTATACCTAATGAATAAAAAGACACAACAGTTAAACAAGACCTATGAATTGAAGGGGAATTCATATATAAGTATTAACTCAAGCAATTTTGACTCAATCGATATACAAAATGAGATGAGTGAAGAATTAAAGAAATCAGCAATAATTATACTGGAAAATGGCAAAAAACTTATTTTACCAATCCTTTATGATAGCACATTATTAGGGATAATCAGCATAATTAGGGAGAGTGGATTTAGAGGCAAAGAGATCAATACTATGAGGGCACAACTATCAGATATAGGCAAACCCCTTAGTGAATACCTTTTGTTTAATGATATTATCATAAACGAAGAGACTGGCCTGTATAGTAAAACCTATTTCAGATTAAAATATGATGAACAACGAAAGCTGTTTCAAAGCATGGGGAACAGGTTTGCGGTCTTCATTATATCAATCCTGAATAATGAGGAAGATTTTGATGTAAATGAGAAAAATTTGCTGATAAAATCAACATCCTCAAAAATCAGAGACTTCCTTAAGGTAGATGACATAATATGCTGGTTTAACGATGATTTTGTTATACTCGCCCCGAACCTTGATCTGTTGGGGGCAATCGAGATTGGACAAAACATTCTGGATTCATTAGGAGACTTTTTTGTTAAAGCCCCAAGAGGAGTGGTATTAAAACCAAAACCTTATATAGGGATTGCTACGACTGATAGTGTTGAAAAGGATGAGGATATATTAGATGCAGCCTTTCAAAACGTAAAATATGCTCAGACAATCAAGGAAAGTAATGTTCAATATACAAACATACATTGTGCAAGTTCAATTTAATTTTGAGAAAAAACATATCCCCACATAATAACAACGAGGGCAAACCCAAATGCTTGGAAGGATAAATCCAATATAGTAAGTAGACCAGCTATGGCAGAATCAGGCATTCCTAGGGCAAATTCTCAACCAACTCTATAAGAAGCTGGGTGTTATGTTCAATTAGCCCTGGCAATGATTGAAGGTGATCTTGAATCATCTGTTCATTTGCCAGATCAGAAATACCTCGAAGAAGCACAAAGGGGATCATATTCATCCGACAAACCATACCTACAGCAGCTCCCTCCATCTCAACACAATCCCCATCAAGTTCCTCATGCAGACGTTCCTTCTTTGACTGATCATGAATAACCTGATCTCCTGTTAGTATCTTTCCAAAATGCAGCCTATCATCATATCCAAGCCTCTCTCCCACATCCCTGACAATCTGGATCATCTCGGAATCACCATAATAACAGTGCGAACCCTTATTCTCTATTTTCGGATCAGCGCTTAAAGCAAAGTCATGCTGCATAACCTGTTGCGATATCACAATATCTCCAACCTTTAATCTCGGATTGAGAGCCCCTGCTACACCCACGAAAATTAGCTTCTCTACATCAAAATGGTCAATACAGTATTGAGTTCGAGCTGCCGCTCGAACCTTGCCGATTCCCGTTGTAGTGATTACAACCTCGTGCCCTGCAAGAATGCCGCGATGAAAATCATGTCCAAGTCTATTCTCAGTCTCTCTGTTAATAAGCTTGTCAAAAAGCGTATTCGATACCTCAAAGGATATGGCACTCATTATTCCTATCATTGATAGCTCCTAAAAACCCATATTCCAGCTTAATAATACATTGTGGAGGTTCTTCATTTATGCCAATGTAAACATTACATAGCATATTGCCTAAACCAAGTAGCTCTACATACAAATATGTCAATCCCTAATTATTCTTTTTCCTTCTGTCGACCATTTTTAAAATTACTAGTGTCTCGTCATCTTTTTGAGAACTCAAACCGGTGAAATTATATAATTCCTTTTCAATGCTCTTTACAATCTCAAAAGCAGATTTGGCTTCGTTCATTTTTACTACTTGCACTGTCCTCTCAATATCAAATTGCTCTCCATCTGAATTGGTGGCTTCAATAATTCCATCTGTATACGAAACAGCAATATCTCCAGGATAAAATGGCATTTTAATAAGTTTATACTCTTCATCTTGGAGAATCCCAAGAGGACGCCCTGTTGCTTCTAAATTATAGATTTTATCTTCATTTTTTTTGTATATTATAAGGGGAAGATGACCGGCATTCGAATAATAAAGAGTATTTTGGGAAATATCCAACAGATAATAGCTCAAAGTAACAAACTTTTCTCCCCCAATATTCCAGTTCATTTTTTTATTTAAAAATGAGAGTATCGTTGCTGGGGATAGATCACTCCGTATTATTGTTTTAGCAATGCTGCTAATCATTATCATTACAAGGGCAGCTGGCAATCCGCATCCCGCAACATCTGCGATTATTACGCCAATTCTATTATTATCAAACTGAAAGAAATCATAATAATCTCCTCCAATACTTTTAGCAGGTTTTGAATATCCGTATAATTCGATTCCTTTAATTTCTGGAATGGTTTTAGGTAGCAACTGTTCATGGATCTCTGATGCTAATTGAATTTCTTTTAACTCAATTTTCTTCTCTAAAATGAACTTTACTTGATCTTGAATTAAGAGTATGGCAGATATAATATTTGAGATTATTGTGCAAAATATTTTGCATGAATCATCAAATTCTCCAGTCCTTTTATTTAGAATAATGATATATCCATATTCCTTGAGTTTTAAAATCATTATTGAATTGATTATAATGTTAAGCGATTTGCTAAAGAATTCATATATTGTATTAATGCTATTGATTGAATCTTCATTAAATTGATTTACGATATAAGCATCGTTTATAGCATTTACTTCATTATCAGGTATCTGTAGATATTTTCCTCTTAAATCTTCAATCTCATTTTCAAAGTAATATTCAGTAATAATATAATTCGAAGATTGTTTTAGCAGCAGAATATTGATCTCTGCATCTATCTCTTGAGTGATGGGGGCCATGATTGATATAAATAATTCAGAAATATCTATATCAAGTGTAATTGCACTAGTTATAGGCTCAAGCATAAGCAATTGTCGCTTAAGCTTTTCAATATTTGACACCTTAAACAAAGTTTCCTCGCAGCATTTATAATTGAATAAAATTTAACTCATTTTTACGATGAGCGCTACTGTTTTACCATTTATTTTCTGAATATCTTGGAGTCCATTTTTTGTTCTATGACACCATGCTTTAATATCATTATCAAATGCTGGATCACTACAAATAATCCTTAATACTTGATCTGTTTCCATAGTCTTTACTCTCTTTGAAATCTCAAATATTGGTCTTGGACATGTCATCCCGGTACAATCAAGGCTATAATCGAAGTTACATTGTTCATCAGAGGTTGGTTCCTCTTCTTCGCAATGAACTTCACCATGAGTTTCATTACCCTTTTCCTTAGTTAAGAAAAGTGTAATGAATAATTTTTTAAATAAATTCATATTAATATCCTGAAAACAGTTTTTTGGGTTTTATTTTTTTGACGTCAAATGCTATAATTCCACAACATAAATATAGAATCAGAATTATATTAATTTAGAGTATTAGTTTGAATGAATATAAAATAATAAATCTTCCTCTTAATAATATTGCCATTTATCATATTATCCAGTCATGGATAATTATAATGATACTACAGAGCTTTCTGCCATAATAGAAGTAACTGTCGGAAATCCTGCAAATTCAGCACCCTTGATCAATGAATCCTCTTTTGTCTTTGACTTTATTTTAAGGTTACAGAAGAATTCAACACAAGGGCTGCATACTAGGATTTTCCCCCCATTTTCTAAGAATTGATCCATGTATACTGTTAAGGGTTCAAAGCCATCAATCTTTACATTTTCCGCTTGTCCATTCATACCCCAGATTGTTCCGTTAAGCGTTAAGAATACTGTAGTATCAATCCCAAGTGCTATGGAAGAGGCTGCCATGCAAAATCCAACAATTGCCCTCCCCCCCCTATCTTCTTTACCTGTAGTAATAATAATTAAATTTTTATTTACATTTGACATATCAACTCTCCACCTAATCAAATACTAAACTGATTTCAGAATCACTCGATTTATCAATAAAGGTTGCTACACCACAAAACTCATTCACGCTATCAATAAAATCTTCAGGTTTGAGTCCCATTAAATCTCTACTCATATCACAGATAAAAAAAACAATACCTTGCTCATGAGCCATCTTTATCAATTCCTCAAGCGATGGGATATTTTTTTTCTTCATCATCATCTTCATCATCATCTTCCCCATACCCAACATGTTTAATTTCGAGAGCGCTAATCTATGAGCTCCACCACGATTTACAATATTCAACATCTTTTCCATTATAGAAATCCCCTTAAAAAATTTCCCCTTCCTCTTTGTAAGTATATTCAGTCCCCAGAATGCAAAAAACATATTCACTTCATAATTCATTGATGCAGCACTTGTAGCAATTATAAATGATGCTAAGGCTTTATCCAAATTTGCACTTAAAATTAACATGGATAACTTTTTATTATCGGACATAATATTACTCCTTAGAGAAACTTTATACATTTTTGTGAAGAATGCTATTTTTTATATATACGATTTTATTAAAACATTCAAGAATAAAACAATGATGAAATGTTAAACATTCATTTCTCAAGAATTAGTCGGCTTTCAGCAGGTAGTGAGAGGTAGGATATTATACATGCTATTTAATCTATTGAGAGTACTAACTCACTTTGTTATTATTCGTATAATTATTTTCGAGTTAAAATTTCACGTATTATCCTCTTTCTTTTTGATTGAAAGGAATAGGTGGTTTCAAACATATTATGATAAAATCGATTGACTTTTATGAATGCTCTTTTTACTTTTGGACGACCTTAATAAAGTTAAGGGTTAATCGCCTACCATTTTTGCCTAATCTAATCACAAACCAATAACTTTTAACAATCTATACAATGCGATAATATTTTTGATTATCAAAACAATTAGCACCCACCTAACGAATAAAATCGCATATAACTATCAAATCGTTTAATATATAATTTGACATCTTTATTTTTTTGTATTCCCACACAGTTTAGCAGAGATACTTACAATAATAATTAAGGAGATTATTGATATGAAGAGAAAAAAAGCATATATAATTAAGGTTTCCTGAAGAAGTCGAAAGTACTGAAGAGTTGAAGTTTTTTGTGACATAATGCTTGCATTAAGTGCAAGGAAAATGTAAGAATTTGCTTAAAACCCTTGCACACGGAGGAACGG
>JAXHTS010000016.1 GCA_034190085.1 Spirochaetota bacterium | reverse complement strand
TCTACTGAATCAATCTTAAATTGTTTGTCAAATTTTCTTCTTGATTTCATTGACTCCTCCGTTAAGCTTATTATCGTTTCTTTCGCTTAACTTCATGTCCTCTTTTTTGGGGCAAGGCCACACAATCAGTAATTATTATAGAACTGAAAGATGTAAATGGCGATCCAGCAAATAATGCAAATGTCAGCATGTCCAGCACAATGGGTGTTATGGGTGACGTCAGTTCTTCTGAAAATGAATATTGGGCCACAATTAAGCCGCCATCTTCCGGCGCTGGGTCAGCAACTGTAATGATTAAGGCGGATGGGGTATCGTTGAACACATCTCTAATTATAACATTTGCTGATCCATTCACGGATATGGAAGGCGGATCCGGCGGATGCGCTGCTGAGGGCAATGTTCGAGTATTGGTTGTGGATGAATCTGGAAATCCAATCCCTGATGCATATGTTATGATAGGCGACTCTGAGGTTTCCGATATTTATATTACCAGCTATAACAAAGCTCCGGATGGCAGCAATGTGGGCCGCACGGATGCTGATGGGTTTGTTGAGTTTCATGATCTCGGAGTCAATCTCAATGGCCCCTTGACAATAACCGCGGCCGCGGATAGCCGTCAATATCTGACATTTATTGACATAGATGCTTCTGATTTTATAATTCCCCTTGCTCCTATTTATCCTATTTTTGAAACAGGAATTTTATATGGAGACATCTATCTTCCGGAAACTAACGACATTGAGGTTGGCATAATGCTTCGAGACATGTCCATCAATAGTCTTACGGCATTGAATCTAAACACCTTTGTATCGGAATTTGGATGCTATCCATTAGACATCCCGGTATATGGCAACATCAATATCGCGCTTCCGGGTAACATATACATACCGAAACAGTGTGCACTTGGATCTCTTTTTTGTCTCTTAACTCTTCCAGAGCACAAATACATCTCTGGGCATATTGAATAAGGGCTTCACAAGATCACTGCCCTTGGCACTAGTGTGTCTTACGACGATCTTATAAGCCTTCTCGATGATGAGGGGGATGTGGATATCTCCCAGTTTTCCTTCAATTACATCGGAGTAACTGAATTTGACGTGTCCTCTCAAGTCCCCATCCAGCACATTTTTTTTGCTCCTTATATGCTACAGCAAAATGTTGCATTCTCAATCAGCAATGCTCCTGAAGGATCTGATGTCATCTGTGTCACATGCGGCGATTGGGACAGCGGAAGCGACAACTCTCTGCAAACAGGCGAGGGCCAACTCTTTGTTATGGGCATTGGAACGGGCGAGGCTCTGGAATTATCCCCAGTTGACATAGTCACAACATCAGTTGTTGATACGGGAGATTTTTCCGAAATTGAATATATGGGGATCGCAGCGGCAGCATACATAACCAATGATAGCGTTATTCCCGGCACTAAGAATGCATTTACATCCATATTCGATCGTTCCAACTCTTTTAACGGCTCTGGCGGAATTCTCGTATTTGACGATTTCTTCTCTCTGCAATTACTCACACGAAACAATCGCGAGTTTGGAGCGGATTTCCTTGACCAAAATAATCCTGAACCTCATTACTTCAAGATTATAATTACACAAAAGATAAGTGAATCATATACAGCGTGCGAGGCAGATGATTCAAAGCAATTATCCAAGAATATTCTATGGACGGTCTTTGCTCCTGAGGAGAGAAGCTCGTGGTCATTGCCCACTCCCCCATCGGGATGGCCGCGATCTTCGCTGACCGGAGATCTTGCTGGCTTGATTGATCCTGGAAGCACGGTTGAAAATGATGTGATAAATTGGGAATGGCAGACCGTTCACGAGGGACTTAATCCGGGATTTGATTACGACAATATGAAAATCTCCAACTACAGACGCTACGTAACTCACATTACAATAAACAACCAGGATTTCTGATAAGTTCGTTTGCCGTTCAAAGGACATGGAGGATGCTATACCGTAGAATTCAATGGGACATTCCATTATAGTGTTGAGAAAGAACTTATCAAATCTATCCATGATGTTAAAAGCCTGGATAAGGCAATGGATGAAATCCTTACCGTAAAAGTTAGAGATGATGTTTTACCTCTGTTGAAGTAACAAAAGGATGGATACATCTCAGCGATAACAGGCTGCTAGCCCTGATACACGGTACCGCTGTATGACTGGTTTTATCAATGCTTGCGGTTGATTTCTTTCTACAGCTAAATTACAGCTGTATTGGCTACACTGTCCCATCCTGTTGGGATGGGAGAAAGTAGGGTGTAATTATCTTTGTG
Source organism: Spirochaetota bacterium (assembly GCA_034190085.1). Classification (NCBI taxonomy): domain Bacteria; kingdom Pseudomonadati; phylum Spirochaetota; species Spirochaetota bacterium. Next base: position 16,270 of record JAXHTS010000016.1, on the reverse strand, counting down.
TGTAATATGATTCCCTCTCAATAGTAAAAATGAAAGGCATGCGCTTTTTATTAGCGCATGCCCAATTTTGAAAAAGTAATGGTTTAATACTATTCTTTTTCAAGATACATAAAACGCGCGCTATTCAATTGGCTATTGTTCGGCGCTCCCCAGCCTTCATCTCCAATAATCCTGTCAGGAACCCCAATATCTCCACTCGCTAATTCGCTTGCCTGCTCCCATATCAGGATATTAAAAAAAGCGGTTACATACATCATATCAGACTCCGCATCCACCCAAACGTGACCAGGATTTGTTAATAAACCACTGCTGGAGGTAAATGTCAAGTCTGGCGATGAAGCGCTGCTTAGATTGAAAGTGCCATTGACATTGATATAGTAAACATAGATAGAATTAGCTGCCCAATCATTGACATAGAGTATGCCTTTAACTGTATCTCCTCCTTTTTCATAGGTATTCTTATCAATAAACAATCCATAAGGCATGTTTAGACCTGACATTGTTATATTAGAGGCGGTATTCATATCGGTCAGGGCTGTCCAGTCATTCCATATCTTGATCTCACCAGCCATATGGTTTGCCACATAAAGTCTTCCATCTTCGTCTAAAGCTATTCCGGTAGCAACGTTAAGTTGCGTATTGGAGCCGCGTATGCACGCTTCAGGGATTGGCGAGCTAACGCCATCGCTCCAACTGCTGATATTCTGAAAGATGGAAATGCTATCTCCAGAAGCATTAGCCAGATACAGCCTGTCATTGTCTATAACGAATCCGAGGGGTTGATAAATACTATCGCATGCTGGAGCTGTGCCTTCTGCCGGCACTGTCACAGACTCTATTGTTTTCGTAGGCGCAATATCTCCGTCTATTGTGTCAGCATTACTAAAGACTAAAATCTGATGATTCACTGCATCTGACACATACAGACTGGAAGAATTTTCTGTCTTTACAAAGTATAATCCTGTAGGGTAAGCAAATGTTGTATCAGGGCCAATTATCTCCCTGTCAGGGTAAATATCCCCATGTGACCATGCTGCTACTCCTGCCTCATTGAAGATACAGACATTATCAGAGGAAGCACCTGCCACGTAGAGCCTTGGGTACTCGGTCTCACCTGGGTCTCCCTGTTCTCCCTGTTCTCCCTGTTCTCCCTGCTGCCCCGGAAAGCCCGGAGCGCCCGCTCCACCATCCTCGGATTTGCAGCTAAATAAACTCACTGCAAGGACTAGGGCGAAAAGCACTATCATACTCTTTTTCATAAAAACCTCCTTTGAATAAATTATTTTAACATCATTTTCAGACCTCACGACAAATGAAGTCATATGTAACCTTTAATTTTCAGTTTCAAGATACATAAATCGCGCGCTATTCAATTGGCTATTGTTCGGCGCTCCCCAACCTTCATCTCCAATAATCCTGTCAGGAACCCCAATATCTCCACTCGCTAATTCGCTTGCCTGCTCCCATATCAGGATATTAAAAAAAGCGGTTACATACATCATATCAGACTCCGCATCCACCCAAACGTGACCAGGATTTGTTAATAAACCACTGCTGGAGGTAAATGTCAAGTCTGGCGATGAAGCGCTGCTTAGATTGAAAGTGCCATTGACATTGATATAGTAAACATAGATAGAATTAGCTGCCCAATCATTGACATAGAGTATGCCTTTAACTGTATCTCCTCCTTTTTCATAGGTATTCTTATCAATAAACAATCCATAAGGCATGTTTAGACCTGACATTGTTATATTAGAGGCGGTATTCATATCGGTCAGGGCTGTCCAGTCATTCCATATCTTGATCTCACCAGCCATATGGTTTGCCACATAAAGTCTTCCATCTTCGTCTAAAGCTATTCCGGTAGCAACGTTAAGTTGCGTATTGGAGCCGCGTATGCACGCTTCAGGGATTGGCGAGCTAACGCCATCGCTCCAACTGCTGATATTCTGAAAGATGGAAATGCTATCTCCAGAAGCATTAGCCAGATACAGCCTGTCATTGTCTATAACGAATCCGAGGGGTTGATAAATACTATCGCATGCTGGAGCTGTGCCTTCTGCCGGCACTGTCACAGACTCTATTGTTTTCGTAGGCGCAATATCTCCGTCTATTGTGTCAGCATTACTAAAGACTAAAATCTGATGATTCACTGCATCTGACACATACAGACTGGAAGAATTTTCTGTCTTTACAAAGTATAATCCTGTAGGGTAAGCAAATGTTGTATCAGGGCCAATTATCTCCCTGTCAGGGTAAATATCCCCATGTGACCATGCTGCTACTCCTGCCTCATTGAAGATACAGACATTATCAGAGGAAGCACCTGCCACGTAGAGCCTTGGGTACTCGGTCTCACCTGGGTCTCCCTGTTCTCCCTGTTCTCCCTGTTCTCCCTGTTCTCCCTGCTGCCCCGGAAAGCCCGGAGCGCCCGCTCCACCATCCTCGGATTTGCAGCTAAATAGACTCACTGCAAGGACTAGGGCGAAAAGCACTATCATACTCTTTTTCATAAAAACCTCCTTTGAATTAATCATTTTAACTTTATTTTCAGACCTTATGACAAATGAAGGCATGTCTAATCTTTGATAAACGAGATGAGAATTCGTGTCATCCTGCTCATCTATCCTGCTGTGTCTTCCATAGCAAATGAGACACATGGATTGGCTACAAATTGCCCAGCCATTGAAAATCCACAATGTCATGGTCAAACCTCTGGCTTGCCAGACCATTGCGGATACTTCATAAAAGTAATATCAATTATATCTTTAATGAAAATATGCTTTTCATTTTTAAAGAAAGCATTTGAAGCAATGAGACATTATGAATGAACGGTTATTTCAGGTAATTTAATACTAATAATTTTGGCAAATTTCTTGTAACCACTCTGGAATTGTCATGAATTCTGATTTAAAATGCCTTATTAATTACAAATAAATAAAGATGTAGGCTAAAGTCAAAATAAATATGAAAAGACACTGATCATTATACAGAGAAAGCCTTTGAGGGGTGATATAAGTCTTATTTTGGGGTAGTGTCAAGTTAATTATCCTTCCAGTCAGTATATTCCCTAATCTAACGTAACTACTCATAAAAATTGTGCTTACTGTCATTCCTGCATTCGCAGGGATGACACCTGATATTGAGGTAGCTAATAGTCCTTTTATACTCCATTCCTTATAAGTGGTTACGTGTTACTGTTTTGCTGTTGTATTATACTCCTTTTCAAATTGACTTTCACCTTAGCATGAGATATAATACAGATTATAAATATCTCAGCAAATTGTAATGGGGAGGTGGTTGTATTACGATTTGATTTTTCAGATCCTGTATAATAATTACTCACAATATTAAATAGGAGGTTATTGGTTATGCATAGGTTAAAGAGATCATTTGTAATTACAGCAAGCTTGATTTTAATCATGTCGCTTATGATCGGGTGCGGTGGATGCGGTGATGATGGCGATGATAGCGGTCCTCCCCCATGGAATAATTCAGGGGTACAGCTTCAGTTTGATATTGCAGGTGCAATGGCCGTTGCAGGTTCCACCAGTTCTTCAAGCAAAGCAACAAGAGGTTCTGAAAGCCAGAGTTCAGACATAGTGAAGATAATGGAGGATGGCACAGTAGAGGGCATCATAAGCTTTGTATCCGAAAGCCAGGATCAGAGTGATATTTGGAGACCAAACGTTGCATTCATCTCCATTGGATCTGACGGCAGTCTGTATCTCTGTTTCGAGTGGCCCTATCAAGAGTGGGATTTTGATGCTCACAGGGCGGTTCAGTTTGTCAGGATCTATTCAGACAATACATATGATATTATCTGGCCGCTTAATCCGGAATCCTATTCTGAGAGTATAGACGGCAGGGTGGAAACCTGGTCATGGTGGGGGATGGATTCTGATCCCTTGGTTAAGGATAGCGAGGGGAAGCTGTACTTTAAGGTTTCTAAGGGAAGCGGCTCAAATATGAATGAATCTGTGTGGTGCTATGATCCTGTGCTTGCTGAGGCTCCTGTTCAGAAAACACCAGAAAATGCCACATTATCAATACAAAATTTTAAGGTTGACAGCCAGGGGCATCTCTTCATTAAAAGCGCTGAATGGAATCAGAATGAAAATTATCTGAGATTCTATACACCTGGCAAGACCGCGGTCAATAACATCTATTATTCGAGCAGTTCAACTGACATGTGGGTGAGAGGATATGTTACTCATCCCAATGGTAACGCGGTTATTATAAATGGCTATAATATTCTCGGCATGTCAGGGATATTGAGGGCGAACATCAGTGATGATGATGTGGTGACATATGACATATTATATGCAAATGGCAACCAGGGAGGCGGAAGCTGGATACACCTTATTAAATGGAATAATGATAACTGGACATCAGGCACAGAATTGATCGTTCAGTACGATGATGATTACTCATCAACATATGGCCAGTATTATCCCGTTTATGACTGGATACCTGATATTCTTACAAGTGATGTGGTTGATGAGCAGAAGGCCATTAATAGGGTAAGGGGCTATTTTTATGGGGATGTGAGCTTTAATGATTTTAATGCGTTTAAAAATAACCTGACAAAAACCGTATCTGGCGATATTTGGAACTATGACACTGATGATTGGGAAAGTGGCAGTTTCAGTGAGTTCTTCTCAATATATAACAGCGAGGATTGGGGAGATATGAAGAATAGTAGATATGCACCCAGCGACAATCCAAAACAATACTGGGATAATTGGGGTGTGGCACACAAGATTGAACAGGATGCTGAGACATTCCTGATTGAAACATTTGACGGTTCCCTAATGAAGACATGGCTTGCTGAGAACGATATGTCAAGCTTGGATTTCAACAACGTTGGAGCCATGTTATGGGCTTCAGACGGCTCGCTATATGGCCTCTACTCCCAATGCTGGTGGGGAGGAGGAGGCGACAATAACACAAAGGTCCTTAAGCTTTTAGATGAAAACGGAGATATATCGTTAGCTGTTGTTGAGCTAAACCACGGCAATGAGGTTCCTACAAAAATAAAAATCGTTGGCGATTACCTATACTATCGTTATGCGGTGATGGATGCTAACGGCTGGGAGACCGGCACTCATGAATTGGCCAGAATCAATCTATTATCAGAAGCACAGGAGGACCTGACGAATATTGAAGGCTTGGATAACATGGAGATTCTAAGCTATGACATTGATGATGATAATACTACTATGTACTTCTCAGGATTGGATTATGCATCAAACAAGGTAATCTTTGGCAAGATTAATATATCAGAAGGGACATTCACTGAAATTGAGGCTGAAGCGACCTTCAATACCATCAGGGTTTTTTAAAGCCTACTCTTTTCCCAAAGAGATCAACAATAGGGAGGGATAAGCCCTCCCTATTTTAGCGCATCGGAATTTCAAAGAATTACACGGATGTAATTCTTTGAAATTCACATAAATTGCTACAGAATAACCCACGGAGGGGTTATTTTATTTTAATCTTGAAAGGTTTAACGCATTAGAATCTTTTCTCCTGTTGCCCATGCCTTTTGGAATAAAGAGGCCATTTATTATCTCAGCATTCTCCGTCCTTTTCATAAATCTCTTCAAATAGCCATATAAGCTCTTAAAATGGGGGTGATTTTTGTGATAGAGATTCTTTAGAGCGCTTCCTCTCAAATGATATAGTTCAAACTGCACGCCGTCACGAGTTGGAATATACAGAAGCTTATAATTCTCATCAAACACGGTTCTATGCTTGGCAATATTCACAAGATCCGTGTATTCCTCCCTTAGAACAATCTCGTTATTGTATTCATCTATTTCACACAATTTTTGCACAGCAGGATATCTGATCCTCTGCTTTTGGAAGAATTGATCCCCCTCATCCGCGAACCATATGCCGGTTTCAGAATAGGCAATCTTTTTTATCCCCTTCCTCTTTCCCTCAATTACATCCTTAAAGGATACACCATCAACATCCTCATCCAGATTGATTCCCATAACATCCATTATGGTTGGCAAAAAATCTATCTGTTCCGCTATTCCATCATATTTTTTTATTTTCATCCTATTTGCATATTCATCATTAAACTTTATTATAAATGGAACATGAGTAGCATATTGACCCCTGAAGTGCTGCCCATGACCGAGCTCAAAATCGCAATCATAGATATTTTCACCATGATCTGAAGTGAAGATGATAATAGTGTTATCATACAACCCTCTTGTTTTAAGTTCATCGATTATTGAGCCGATGCTCTCATCAAGGGCTCTGCATGCTCCGTCAAAGAGGGATATAATTTGTTCCCTGTCCTCATTAGTAATAATTTCTGTTTTGGTGGGATCATTTATTTTTTTAAGATATTTATATTTCCCCCTATAATCTTTGTTTGTAAACATCCCATAATAAGGATAGGGGGAGGCATATGGGAAATGTGTCACAGAAAAGAATACTGTTAAGAAGAATCTTTTCTTTTTTGATAAATCATTCAATTCTCGGATAACCTCATCCTTCAAGAGTCCAGGATCTGAGTTATGAGAAAACCATCTCAATTCAGGGAAGATCAATCTGCCAATTCTATTATGCAAATAGGGTAAGAGGAGAAAGTGAATCTCAAGCGAATTCTGCATAATCATGATGTTAAAATTAAAGTAGGGCGTAAGTTTTCGATCAAATCCCTTTATCTTCGAAAATATATCACCTGCATAATCAGCCACAACTGACGTGGTATATCCCCTTTCCCTTAATATTAATGGGAGATAGGCCTCAGCCTTCAGAATATCCTCTCGACGTGGAAACATATGTCTTATCCCATGCCCTGAAGGGTATTCTCCTGTGAGTATGCAATACCAAGATGGAAAAGTTCGTGGTAGCTGTACATGGAGATTTGTAAATGAAAACCCCTCATTGATGAGTTTATCAATATTTGGGGTTAAGTTTTTTTTGTTCCCATAAGCTGAAATCCTATCATATCGAAAGGAATCGGATGAGAGTATTAATAGATTCGGCCCCTCATTCTTGTCTCCCCATGATAGTATGATTATCACTATGATTGGAATTAGTATTAATGTAAATCCGATAAACCGTGGGTACATCCTAAAGAGTGTAATTATCTTCTTGAAGACACCGACAACAAGGGCCATTAGAAATGGAAGGAAGAGCAAAATAATGATGATTCGAAAAATCATCATTATGAATCTCGGCATTCTATCAGTGAGGAAGATTTGAAATTCAGACAGAATCCCCCCCTTGGCATAGAAGACCTCATTATAGAGAGCCGGATGAGTGGAGATATCATAGATAAGAAATATTAGGGAGAGAGCAAAAGTGAAGAATAGGGTTGATATAATTATTTTTTTTGCGTTTAGTTCCCTCCTGAATTTTTCTGAATAGAGATATACTAAATAACATATACATAATCCGCTGATACCGCCTATTACTATGTACACAAAAAAAATCTTTAGCTGGCTAAGGACTATTAGATATTTGAACTGTGAAAAGACTATCTTCTCAATCTCATGCGACTTCACTCCCATTACTGCGAAGTAGGAATTACATAAAAGACAGAAGAGGTATTCGATAAAGTATACTGCTGCTCCACATGAAAAGGAGAGGGCATAGGCCCCTGCTTTGGATTTCATCATCATTCTCATCATGCTCTTATAATTCATAATACTAACAAGACTGCAATATTCGTTTTTCAATTAGGGAAACTCATACTATATAAGTCTCTTAAGCTCATCGAATACCTTCTCAGGATAAATCTTATTCATACAGTCAAAGTGTTTCTTTCTGCATTTCATGCGCCCATGACTTCCGCATGGCCTGCATTCTACATCGATATTCTCAAATACTATGGATCTATCCGCAACGGGGCCAAATCCCAAATAAGGTGTTGTAGAACCGAATATCGCAAGAGTAGGGACATTCATAGCTGAGGCTATATGTAGAGGAGCTGAATCATTTGTAACAATACCCCTTGACAGGCTAATGGCTGCTGCTGATTCCAGGATTGTTAGCCTTCCAGCTAGATTTATCACATTGTTAGAGGTCAGTCTATCACAAAGGATTTGATCCTCTTTTCCTCCTATTAGTATCGCTCCAGTTCCATGATTCTCTAAAAGCCGAATTAGCTCTTTAAAATACTCAATCGGCCATCTCTTTGTCGCCCATACCGATCCTGGGGCTATTGATATTATATTTTTATCCGCGTCAATCCATTTATTCACTAAGCCCTTAACACTAAAATAATCCTCCTCAGAGGGGAATAGTTCTGGTCTCGAATACCCTTCATTTGGAAGAACGCCCTCAAAGACTGCACTTATAAGTCCAAAATTCCTCTCTAGTTCATGAATGCCGTAACGATATTGAGCAATTCGATTGTAGAAGAATGATAGCGTTGAGGCATTGAAGCCCACCCTTACATCTGATCTAAGAAGACATCCAATAATTGATGCACGCGCAAATCGATGGGGAGAGATATATACAGTCTCTTTGCCCCTAAATCTCTCCTTTATCACTTTGATAATTTTTACTATGTCAGATAATCCATTTTTCCTCTTATCGTAGACCAATATTCTATCTATTCGATTGTTGTTCCTAAGGATCTCTTCTCCAACAGGGGTTGTAATAAAAAAAATCTCTCCATCCCCATCTATATCCCTTATGGTCTTTGCCATCGATGTTGCCAGTATAATGTCGCCAATAAATGCTGTCTGATATATAATATAGTTCATTAATGCTTGCCTTCTTCCCTGTGATGATATAGAATAATTAAGAACAACTGAATTAGCAACAGGATGATGAAAGACCATTTGGGATTATATGATAAGCATATCAGGTAAATCATCCTATGGAGAATGTGGAGTGTGTAAAGGCTTCATATTTTTTCAATTTGCGCATTTGTACTCTGAGATCCTCACAAGTACTGTAGCTTATTGAAGAGTAATTGTTTGTCAACATTAAGAGTTGGATTTATAAGAAAATAAATAATAAGAATTAAGTTGTGAGATTGATTAGGCTGTTGAATAATTGTGACATAATCCATTTTATTAAATATCAATTGACATAATGCAATAGTCGTTTTTCAATATCTTAATCATTATTATAATAATCAAAAGTGAAATTTTATCTTTTCCTTTACATTTCAAGCTTCTCATAAAAATTTCATCTATAGATTAGCATACATGAAGGAATAGTATAGCATTTGATAAAGATGAGGCGCAACAATGAGATGAAAAGAATTAGCCTTTCACAGATCAGCGCGGTTAACAAAAAAATTAATTCCTCAATGGAGCTTCCAGAGCTTCTGACTGGCATCCTTGATTTGGCTAAGGGATTGGTGAAATCTGAGAGTTCATCTATTTTGCTTCATGAAGCTGATACTGGCGACCTAATATTCGATGTGGTTCTTTGCGAGAAGGGCTATTCCCTCAAAGGGGAGAAGGTGCCAGTTGGGAAGGGTATAGCGGGATATGCGGCAAAAACTGGGAAATCTCTCATTGTTAATGACGTCCAGAATGATCCTAGGTTTTTCAGAGGAATTGATAACAAATCGAGTTTTACTACACAACATATATTATGTGTCCCAATGAAGGTAAGGGGCAAGCTCATAGGCGTTTTGGAAGTCGTCAATGCTATAAATAATCATGGATTCGATACACAGGATTTAAAATTACTAACCTACTTAGCTGAACAAGCAGCTATTTCCATATCCAATAGGATGTTGTATAACGATCTTAGAAGTCGAATTAACGAGTTAACAGCCCTATATGAGATATCGCAATCTATATCCTTTGCTGACCCTGAAGAGGATATCTTTGACAAGGTAATACAATCCGTTGCCCACTCCCTTGATGCTGAGAAGGCTTCTATCATCTTTCATAATAAATTAAATGATAAATTCTTTATAATCGCCTCCCGTGGACTCCCGAGTACCATTAAAAGCAATTCCGAAATCCATGTTGGCGAAAACATCACTGGATTTGTTTTCAAGAAGGGACATCCCTTGATTGTTTCTGATATAGAAAAGGAGATATCCTTTCCCCTTGAAAATAGAGAAAGGCGGTATAATACAAGATCCTTTATATCAGTGCCAATTCGATCGCAAAAACAGATAATTGGCGTGATGAGCATCGCAGACAAGAAGGATCAAAGAGATTTTGACTCTAATGACCTGAGAACCCTGCAAACTATTGGGAGCCAGATTGCTGAAATATATAAAAATAGCATTTATCAGAAAGAGATAAAAAAACAGAAGACTTTATCTAAAGAAATTGATATAGCCTCTAAAATCCAGAAGCAAATTCTGCCAAAGATTCCTGAGAAACATAGGAATCACAGAATCGCAGCCTTTCATAAGCCGGCAAAAGAGGTGGGTGGCGATTTTTATGATTTTTTCAAATTTGATGAGAATAAATATGCTGCATTAGTCGCGGATGTTTCAGGGAAGGGGATTCCTGCCGCGTTATTTATGACAGCGGCGCTAAATATTATGAGGGCAGAGACTAGATTAAACAATCAGCCAAGCTCACTCTTATCCAGCTCCAATCTATACATAAATCATGAATCAGAACATGGGATGTTTGTCTCTCTTTTCTACATGCTGGTGGACTCACATAATAATATCTTTACTTATGGAAATGCCGGGCATAATGATCAATTATTCATTAAAAATCGTACAAGCGAGATACTCAAGCTTAACGCCAAGGGCAAGGCCTTGGGTCTCGACAGCAACTCGGTATATGAGGAAAAGGTAATGCTCTATGATACTGGCGATCTAATAGTATTATTCACTGATGGCGTTCTTGAACGCCTTGGTGATGGCGACATAAACAAGGGTGAAGAGACGCTTGCCAAAATATCCTTAAATAGTCTAAATACCAGCCCGTTAAACATTATCCAGTCATGTAAGGACTATCTTGATAATAATTATATTGAAGACAAACTGATGGATGATTTTACCATACTTGCCATACAATTCTAATTTGGATGAAATAATTAGCATAATTAAAGATATATTCTTATCTATCAAATCGTAATTGAACATTTTTATATAAGTAGAAAATTATAATTTCAAAATTATCATTGATATTTTTACTCATATAAAGGGCTTTTAATAATGACGTTAATAAATATTTATCAATGGAGGGGAATATCATGACAACTGTTACTGACTTCCTTGCAGACACTACTGTTGATAAACCGGACAAACTGAGTATCATTGCTAATGATGGGAAAATCACATTCAAGGAACTTGATGCTCGCTCATCCAGAGTTGCCAAAGCCCTTGAGGATGCTGGCATTAAACGATGCGAGAAGGTAGCGATTATACTCGGTAATGATCAGGCCTGTGCGTTTGTTTCGAGTTATTTTGGGGTTATGAAGATGGGCGGAATCCCTGTGCCGCTAAACATTCGCTGGGCGTTACCTGAAAAATTATATGTTATGGAACATAGCGATTCAGTTGCAGTGATTGCTGGCGCTTCCCATGCAGTAGAGATTAAAGACTTGGCCAAGGGCGAAACCATTAGACAAGACGGACGTCCATTTGAAATCAAAGTGCGAAGTTTTTGGGCAACAGGAAATGATGTTCCTGAAGGATTTTCTTCCATAGATTCTGTTATAGAAAATGGATCAGAGGACTTCACTCCGCTTAATCCGCCAATGCAACCTCATGATCCCGCTGACCTGCTCTACACCTCCGGCACCACAGGATTGCCGAAAGGCGTTTTGGTTCCACAGGAAAATATCGTTGGCAAAGAGGGAAGCCCAAATCTTAGTTCCATCTTGTCTGAGATGTTTGGAGAATCTATTATTCACGCTGTGCCGCTCTTCGGTTTTACGGGATGCCACGGAATGATGTTGATGACAGTGCGATCGGGCATCACACAGGTCGTTATGGCAAAGTTTGATCCGGAAACCTTTCTCAGAGGCATTGAGGAACACAGAGTTACCTCAGCCATGGCAGTGCCTACCATGCTTAACCTATGCATGAATCATCCCAAGATAAACGATTTTGACTACAGCAGCCTAAAATGCATTTTATTTGGCGCTGCAGCGATTTCACCCGATACCGTTCGTAAAATGAAAGATGTGTGGCCAAATATTATGATGATAAATGCTTATGGCTTAACTGAAGGTGGCGCTAATGCAGCTTGTATGCTTGGCCCCAATCCGGATGATATCCTCAACCATCCTGGTTCAGTCGGCGTTCCTGTAAACTGTGAAGTCTTTATTTGTGATAATGATAATAATGTATTGCAGCAAGGTGAGGTTGGTGAGATATGTTTCCGATCAGAAGTGAAGAGGCGCTCCTATTATAAAGCTGACATTCTAACTACAGAGTTATGGGATGGCGATATGCTGCATACAGGAGATGTCGGTTACATTGATGCTGACGGCTATGTCTATATCACGGATCGCAAGAAAGACATGATTAATCGCGGCGGCTACAATATCTTTGCCATTGAAGTTGAAAGGGTTTTATTAGAGATACCTGAAGTGTTGGAGGTAGCGGTTATTGGGGTGGATCACGAAATGTTGGGTGAAGACCTGCTTGCTGTAATTGTCCCCCGTCGTGGCGCTATGCCAGGCAAGGACGCACTTGCGCCGGAAGCAATAAATGCGTTTTGTAAAGGGCATTTGGCTGATTATAAAAGTCCTCGACATGTTGTTTTCATAGATGAACTTCCCAAGAATGCGATGTCTAAGGTACAGAAAACTGAACTAAGAAAACAATTCAAGAGCTATATCCTTGATCAAAAAAAGGAACTCGATTAATTGATCATTAACCTCAATGCTATTATATATAATACCTGAGGTCCTGGATTTGTTAATAAGGATAATCTTCTAAAAGGATGTCACATACAGAAATGGATTCAAAGAGATATTGACTTAATATAATCGATGAATCTACATCAACATACCCTGCACTCTTCTTTTTTATATAGATATTGAATTATATCCGTTATCACTCCAGCTGGATCACCGGAATCTTCTGGTTCTTTAGATGGGGTTCCTGCATTCGCAGAGCCTGCGCCCGTGCAGGCCATCAGAAATGATATTTTCTATAAATTAAGACACCACCGTCAATTATGTGCATTTTATACTTGAAAATATCACAGCTTTTTGCTTTTATTGCTTCACTCTTTGCGGTTAGTAATACATTAGCGAAATAGCATTTTGCGAATAGTTACAAGGACTCTGTTGTTTATAATTAACCCTAAATGTGCGCAACAATAATATAAGGAAGGGCTATTTACACTGTGATGTCAATTATGTGCATTTTGTGCTTGTAAATATATCCGCTATTTGCTTATATATCTTCACTCTATGGGTCAAATATATAATAGTTTAACAAATAGCATATTAATAAAAAACATTGAATACATTACCTTCACCTTTAGCAAAAGGGAGGGCATAATCTTACAAATTACAATTTAGCTGCGTGATGAAATCTCTTTTATTAAATAGAGCCAGAACAACGTTTTTAATTGTCGGAATATTGATTTTAATCCTACTCTTTAAAAGCTTTGGAATTGAAAAAATTATTCATCATATTCAGGCTATGAGTTGGAAATTTGGGATAATTGTATCAATTTTTCTTTTTAATAACATTTTTCTCACCTATGCATGGAAGATCTTAATAACCTACCCGGTAAAGAGAGGGAATTTCTATAAATTGTTGCTTGCGAGAATTGCTGGGGATTCTCCCTCATCCGTTAACAGCCTGGGTGCAATAGTAGGCGAACCGCTCAAGGCTATGTATATCAAGGATTTGATCCCCTTCAATATTGGACTGGCATCAGTGGTTCTTGACAGGACTATTCATATTATTGCCAATATTCTTCTTGTTATTACCGGGGTCTTTTCCAGTTTCTTTATTCTAAAAATTCCCTTTGAAATAACAGTGATATCCCTCCTGTTTCTCGTTATTTCATTATGTATGATGATAGTTATACTCAAAAAGCAGAGAGATGGCTTCCTTGAAAATATCTTGAACATGTTTCCGAGAATCATTATCAAGAAATTCATGAATGAAGATAGATGGCAAAAGGTTAAGGCGCTGGATGAGGAGATTAAATATCTCTTTTGCGCTCCCAAAAAACTAAAAAACTTTTACCTTTCAATTATTATTCGTTATATATCGATTCTAATTACAGGTGTTCTCGAAATATTTTTTATTATAAAATTTATAGGTATTGATATCTCCTTTACAAATGCAATGTTTGTTTTCATCTTCAACCTCTTCCTGACAGGTGTTATCTTTTTCATGCCGGCCAATCTTGGAACAAGCGAAGGATCATTTTCCTTAGCTCTCAAGTTCCTTGGATTTGATCCCGCCCTTGGATTAACCCTTGGTATAATAAGAAGGCTCAGGGCTTTTGTATGGTCAGGCATCGGAGTTCTAATATTATTCTATGCGGGATTATTAAAAAAGGATACTATAGTTCAGGGAACGGAATGCATTCATAAAGAGACAGAATTCATAACTGTAGATTACTGATAAATCACTTAAAGGAAAGCAAGTTGTTAAGTGATCAGGATGAGAAAATGATACCCCATTCGGATTGCATACCCTTGACAACGCAACTAATATTAAGCCCCAATGACAAAAGAGCGAATATTCAAACCCCCTCAAGCAAGAAAAATAGCGAAAACGTCGTCAATATTCATTGGCAAATATTTAACCCAAAACCCGATAGTTCTTAATCTAAATCTGAATGTTACGAATCTCTGTAATCAGAACTGCCCAATGTGTAATTCAGTAATCGTTGGAAAGGGAACCGGGAACACGCTAGGTTTTGATGAGTATAGACGATATCTTGAGATTTTAGAGCCTTATAAAATACCCTCGCTCACCATATCAGGAGGAGAACCTTCAATAGTAAAAGATATCCCAGAAATACTGGACTATTCCGCAAATAAATTCCCCTTTGGTGTTAATTGTAACACCAATCTCTATGCCAATGAGCACACAATCAGCAGAGTCGCAACAGCAGCCCTGAGAAATGGCATCAGGATTGGAACTTCCTTTGACGGATTTGGCGAGATAGCTGATAAACTCAGGGGTGTAAAGAATGTCTCAGAGAGGGTTATGCAGAATATCAAGCTAGTGACTAAATTGCGTAAGGAATTAAAATCAAACTCAATCCTGAACATTCACACCGTAATATCAGATCAAAACATTGATCAGGTTCCAGATATGCTTGCTGTATCAGAAAGATATGGTTGGACGCATACTCTTGCTCCGGTTAATAATTTCTTTTATCAGGATTCAACTCACCCGGATGTGCCTGTATTGCATTACAGCAAAAATTTAGAAAGGGTTATCAAACTTGCATTAACAAAAGAGCATGTATCAGTCTCCAGGCAATTTTTATCTTCAATTCCAAGTTTCACTAAGGGTAAGACTGAGAAGCTCTGCCCATATTTGACCGGGATTTTTAAGTCATTTAAGGTCTTTCTTGATCCAAATGGCGATTTGAGCCTATGCAGCAGAAAGCCTATTGGGAATATTAAAGAATCCTCGATTAAAGAAATGTTAAATGATCAAAGATATGAAAAAGAGTTGGAGGATTACAGAAGGTGTCCTGGTTGCTGGATGGCATGTTTTGTGGAGATTCTGCTTGCTACTCCAAGAATCTATCAAAGACGCATTAAGAATATATTTTAAGGTAAAACTGTTTAGGGAAGGGTGCCAGGGATAATACACTCTCAACCAGATGATGCATTTAATGAAGTGATAATGCGAGGATTTGCTTATAAATGTATCAAGCATTAAGTCGATCATTCTATGTAAAGGATTATACCTGCGGATAAATCAACCGAGTTTTTGGTTTTTATAATATAATAGGCAAATTTGCTGTTGTGATTGGCCCAGTGCTCATGGACGGAGTCGGTCTTTTAGTAAGATCTATGGGATATAGCGGTGATATTGCCACTATGATTAGTATTATATCTATCTCTCCATTGTTTATTATTGGAGGGCCCCTATTCTATTTTGTGAATAAAGACATGGCTAGAGATGAACTCAAGAATTTGTCATAGTGATTTATTCCTCTTTAATCTGCACTAGTTAGCATTTAATCTGACACTCTCGTTTTCTTTTGTTGTCTGTAATTTATTATCCAACATTTTTTCTAAAGCAATATTCTTCGAATCTAGAAATGTTTGCATGGGCGTTTTTCCGTAACAATACTTGCCAGTATGAGTCCTCTCAACATTATATTCTTTTATCCAATCGTCAAGATCTTCTTGTAACTCC